>CAIPFS010000426.1 GCA_903864375.1 uncultured Verrucomicrobiota bacterium | reverse complement strand
GGCCCCTACTCTGCCGGTTATAGACAATTCAAGAAGCTTTCGGATATCGCCAAAGTATCCCAGACCTGGTGCTTCCTGGACGAGCGCGAGGACGGGATCAACGACGGCTGGTTCGCGGTGAACATGGCCGGATTTGATGATAACGGCAAAGGGATCAAACCCGGAGCCTATACCATCGTCGATTTCCCGGCCAGCTACCACAATCGGGCCGGCGGCCTTTCCTTTTGCGACGGACATGCGGAAATCAAGGTCTGGCAGGATCCCCGGACCCGCCCGGTCTTGAAATTCGGCGTCGGACTTCCGCTGGGCCAGCCCTCTCCCCAAAATTTAGACGTGGGATGGCTCCAGGAGCGGACAACGGTTTGGGCCTCAGGCCCTTCCCGATAAAGAGAGATTTGGTCCTGACCGTGCTCCATGGCTCGCCTTCGCGCGGGCCATTTTGCTTTTAGTGGTTGGAATCCATCCCGTGCCCGCCGTAGTTCCAGCATTCCTCCAGCGATTTGGGAAGCATCCGCGTCTCGCTGCTTCGGTCCTGGCGACGTTTCTGGCGGCAGGAGCATTGTGGTTGGCGATTCATGTATCCTCTCCTCCCCCTCCGGTGGTGCATCCCGCCGCTGGGTTGAAATTGGACCGACAACTCGAGTCGTACCTTGCCGGGTTGATTTCGGAGGTGGAACGAAATCCGTCGGATCCCAACCGGAGAAAGAGTCTCGGTCTGGCCTATGCTGCGAACGGACTCTGGTCCGAGGCACGCGAGACCTTCCTTGGATTGGAGACCATGATCCCTCAACAGCCGCTTGCTCCCATGTATGCAGCGGTGGCCCTGCAGGAGCTGACCGATGAAGCGGGTGCATGGCGGGAATTTGTTCAGGTCACCGCACGATTTCCGACGTTTGCACCCGGTTGGTATCGGGTTGGGGAAGCGGCCTTGCGAAGAGGCGATCCGACGAACGCAGAACAGGCGTTCCAACGACTGATCGCACTGGCTCCCCTGGAATGGCGGGGCCCCGCGGGCCTGGGAGAACTCCGCCTGCACCAGGGTCGATTCGCCGAGGCACAATCCCTGCTCGAGAAAGCCGTTCATATCGATTATTCCGCCAAATCCGCGCACTACCTCCTGGGGCAGGTTTACCGCAATCTCGGTCGCACCAATGAGGCACGATTCGCCTTGGATTTGGGGAGTGCGGAAAACCGACTCCCCATGCCGGACGATTGGGCGGAGGAGGCTCCCAGCCACCTCCGATTGTTGCCCGATCAACTGGCACAAGCCGATGAATTGGCTCAACGGGGTCAACCTGAGCAGGCCGTTCAACTTCTTCGTCGTGCGCTGGTGTTTCACGGCGAACAACCGGCGTTGCTCAACCAGCTGGCCGTCGCCTGTAATCGCGCCGGTAAACCCGAAGAGGCACTGGACTACGTCAACCGGGCATTGAAAGCAGACCCCGCATCGGTGGCCTCCCATGTGACCCGTGCGCTGGTCCACGCCCGTCGAGGTCAATTCGAAGCCGGTCGACTGGACGCAGAAGAGGCCTTACGACTGGCACCGTGCCTGACCCAGGCCCATCTGGCGCTCGCGGAATTGTGGTTGGGACAGGACAACGACAGGAAAGCCGTGTCGGCTCTCGAAACAGCCTTGCACTGTGATCCGAAGAACGCAGAAATCCACGTCGAACTGGGGGATATCTTGTGGCATAATCTGGGTGAGAAAGGATCGGCCATGGACCATTATCAGACCGCGCTTTCCATCCATCCGGCCCTCGCGCGGGCCTGGACCCGACTCGGCCAATTGCAGTGGGAAGTGGGTGACGGAGCGGCGGCTCGTCGAACTCTGCAACAATTGATCCTCGTCGCTCCGGCGGGTTCGGAACGGTCGGAATTGGAAGCCACCCTGAGGTCCCCATGAACCGGCAATTCCTCTGGATCGGAGGACTTCTCTTTCTTCTCGGTTGTCGCCGGTCCGCCCCACCTCTTCCCACAGGAACATCTGCAACGGTTGATGGATCAGCACCCGTCCAACGAACAGTCGCGTCGAGCCCGTGGTTTATCCGGGTGCCGGAGGCTGGCGGATTCAATTTCCACCATTCCTCAGGGAAAGCGGGGCAGTTCCAGCTGCCGGAAATGGAAACGGGCGGCGTGGGATTAATCGACTTTGACCAGGATGGATGGATGGACGTCGTCTGCATTGATGGTGGCTCCCTCGATCCCCATCATCCCGCACCTCCGAACCACCGTCTCTACCGAAATCTGGGCCATTGGAAGTTCGCTGACGTGACCGAGGCCGCAGGGCTGCGGTGTCCGGATGGCTACGGGATGGGGTGCGCGATTGGCGACTTTGACGGAGACGGATGGCCGGACCTTTATATCACCCAATGGGGAGGAAACCGGCTCTACCGCAACAATCGAAACGGGACCTTCACCGACGTCACCTCGCAGGCGGGCGTGGCGGTTCATTCGTGGAGCACCAGCGCTGCTTTTATCGACTACGACGGGGATGGGCGCCTCGACCTGGCTGTCGTCAACTACATCCGTTGGACGCCGGAACGGGAAATGCCGTGTTTCTCGGCGGGGGGGCAACGGGACTATTGTTCCCCTCTGAACTATAGCGCGCCCGCGCCCATGACGCTCTTTCATAATCGGGGAGATGGTACGTTTGCGGATTCAACGGAAAAGGCGGGTTTGACGCAGGCGTATGGCAATGGATTTGGGATTGCGACCGGCGACTTTGACCACGATGGACGTTTGGACATGTACATCGCCAATGATGCCACACCCAATCAACTCTGGATGAACCGGGGTCAGGGAAAATTCGTCGATGAAGCCCTGCTCAGAGGCTGCGCCCTCAACTCGGTGGGAGTCCCGCGGGCGGGAATGGGGGTGGTCGCCAGCGACCTGTTTGAAAACGGATGGCTGGACCTTTATGTGACTCATCTTGTGGGAGAAGGAAACGGCCTCTTCGTCAATCAATCGGGAAATTTTATGGATGGCATCACTCCCGACGGCCCAATGGCGGGAAGTCTGTCGTACACCGGATTCGGGGTCGCCTTTGGCGACTTTGATAATGACGGCATCCCCGACCTGTATGTGGCCAATGGACGGGTCCGGCTTGGAGGAAAAGTGTGGTCTACCCTGGACGCCTATGCGGAACCGAACACCTTGCGCCGCGGTTTGGGGGACGGGAAATTCACCGAAATTCAGCCTCAGGGAGGAACGGAGCCTCCGCTCATTGGGACCAGCCGCGGCCTCGTTGTGGGGGATTTGGATAATGATGGTCGATTGGATTTGATTGTAATCAACCGGGACGGCCCTGCCGACATGCTTCGGAACAACACCCCTTCTGATCGTTCATGGATTGGATTCGATATCCGGGACCGCAACCATCGGGAGGCACGCAATGCCGTCGTTCGCATCCAGGCCGGTGGGCGGCAGCAATGGCAGCAATTCCAACCCAATCAAGGGTATTGCTCCAGTCAGGACCCGCGATTGCATTTTGGCCTCGGTACCGCTGTCACGGTTGAGCAGGTTTGGGTGAGATGGCCGGACGGCACCTCCGAGGAATTTGGCCCCCAGATTCCTGGTGCCTATCGAGTTCTTCAGCAGGGCTCCGGACGGACGGATTCCACCCGTTTTTCGTGGTAACCAGCTCCATTCGGATTGACCCCAATGACCTCAACGATAGTCTGAATCCATGCCCCGAGGTTTTGCTTTCCGAGTTCCCGTGACGGAGTTGCTCACAGCCGCCGTCTTGATCCTTTCCAGCGGATGCGGTGGCGACAGTCGGGATGCAGCGAAAAAGGTGGATGTCGCAGCCCAGGTCGCCGCATTGAAAGGCAATGCAGATGCCAAGGAGGCTGCCCTCACCGAACTGGCCTCCGGCGGGAAAAATTCCGCCGCAGCGGTCAACGACATCCTCCCTCTGCTCAAGGACGAAGACGCGGTCGTTCGACGACTGGCCGCCTATGCCCTCGGCCAGATTGGACCGGCGGCCAAAGCCGCGATCCCCGGTTTGAAGGCCATGTTGACCGAGACCGACATCAACTCCGTCACGGCGGCCGTCAATGCCATCAATTCCATCGACCCCACGGCCAACGACGGAATCAAGATTCAGAATGTCACGAAATAAGCGGTGATTCGACGGGATGTGACTTCCCCGTTCGACTCGGCACTCCATCGGTCCGGCACGACTCCATCGCATCCACCCAGCCTTTGGCCTTGACCATGGTTTCCTCGTATTCGGCCTCCGGATCTGAATCGGCCACAATGCCGGCTCCGGCGTAATACACCGCGCGTCCGCCGGTGACGAGGGCGGTGCGAATCGTCACGCTGACCTGACTTTCCCGGTTGAACCCCAGATAGCCGTGACACCCGCAGTAGGGGCCGCGGGTGACGGGCTCCAATTCATCAATGACCTCCATGGCCCGAATCTTTGGGGCACCGGTAATGCTCCCTCCCGGAAAGCAGGCGGCCAGCGCTTCCAGATGGGTCAAACCGTCCCGCATCCGGCCTTCCACCGTGGAGACCAGATGCTGAACCTGGGCGAACCGTTCCAGTTTCGCCAACTCCGGCACGCGAATGGAGCCAAACTCGCAAATGCGACCCAGGTCATTCCGAAGGAGATCGGTGATCATCACCAATTCGGCCATTTCCTTTGCACTGGTCTGGAGCTCATACCCGAGGCGGGCATCCGCGATGGGATCGGGTGACCGTGGGCGGGTGCCTTTAATCGGGCGGGTCACGACATGAGATCCACTCATCCGCAGAAATGATTCCGGGGATGCAGAGACCAGTTCGTGTGGGCCGTGGTCGAAGTAGGCGGCATACGGTGCCGGAGAATTCACGGCAAGCCTTTGATGCAGCCACCAACCCCCTTGAGGACAGGGAAGTTCCAACCGTTGGGCGAGGTTGACCTGATAGACATCGCCCGCCCGGATATAAGCCTGCGCCCGCAAAACCGACCGGACAAACTCATCCCGGGTCATCGTGGCCTTGAGGCGACCGCCCGCGATGGAGGTCCATGGGTGGGTTCGGGCCGGCAGATGCTCTGCCTTCTCCAGTTGTCGATGCCACCAGGCCGCCTCGTCCGCCGCCCGCCGGGTGTCGCGCGAACCGTCGGACGCGAGCCCGGTGGCGACCACCCAGGCCCGCCCAAGGACATGATCGAACACCACCAGACTCCCGTAAAATCCAACCTGACAATCCGGGGAGGCTTCTTCATGAACCGCACGTCTGGGCAGGCGGGGCTCGAGAAACTGTTTCAGATCATAGCCCCAAAAGCCGAAGCATCCGCCCAGCGGAAATGGAAAATCCATGGCGTCCAGGACCTCGAAACCACCCAGTAACTCCGCCATGACCCGCCACGGATCGCCAAACCGGAGTTCCGTCCGCCCGTCCGGATACACCAGTTCACCCCGTGCGCCCCAGGCACGATAAACTATCAGGGGCCGGGCCGTGACCAACGAATAGCGGAGGTCCTCCGCGCCAAAGATCTGGGTGCGGAGGAGAACCATGCCTCCCGCAGCGCGGACCGTTTCAGCCAGGGCCTCGGGAGCCGGAAAGACGGTGGATGCTTCGACAAGACAGGACATAGGATTCCAACCCGGACACCCGGGCCATCGATTCCAGAGTGAAGCAAGGGAGGATTGCGTCAATGGGGACATCCTCCGTAACCTTCGGACCGTGAATCGGAATGCGTTTGATTTGACCGGGGAGGTGGCAGTCGTGGTGGGT
Source organism: uncultured Verrucomicrobiota bacterium (assembly GCA_903864375.1). Classification (GTDB taxonomy): domain Bacteria; phylum Verrucomicrobiota; class Verrucomicrobiia; order Limisphaerales; family UBA9464; genus CAILNN01. The sequence goes on along the minus strand of CAIPFS010000426.1, from coordinate 28,543 downwards.
GGCACTGGCGTGCTGGGCGGTGCTTTTGCCGCAGGATTGGCGGAAGCGGGGGCCCGCGTTGCCGTGGTGGGACGCGACGCGGCACGGGGACTCGACCGGGTGCGGGAAATTGAGGCCCAGGGGGGAACGGCGGCCTTTTTCAAGGCCAATGCCCTTCAACGGGAGGAGCTGGACGCCGTCCGCACCGAAGTGACCGCGCTCTGGGGAGTTCCATCCGTTCTCCTGAATGCGGCCGGAGGCAATGATCCCCGGGTCACCGTCACGGACACCCAACCGGTTGCCGGCATTGATCTGGCCGCATGGAGGGAGAACTTTGATTTGAACCTCATCGGTGGTGTCTTGCTGCCCTGCCAGGTCTTCGGTCCGGCCATGTTGGAAAAGCGACGGGGCAGCATCATCAACGTGGCCAGTGTCGCGGCACATCTCCCCCTCTCCCGGGTGGTGAGTTACTCGGCCTCCAAGGCGGCCGTCCTGAACCTGACCCAGTTTCTCGCCCGCGAATGGGCCTCCGGAAAAGTCCGGGTCAATTCCATCACGCCGGGGTTCTTTCCCGCCGAACAGAATCGAAAGCTCCTGTTCCAGGAGGACGGCAGCCCGACTCCGCGGGCCCGCTCCATCCTGTCCCACACCCCGATGGGACGATTCGGTGAAGCCCGGGAACTGGTGGGAGCGGTCATTTTCCTGGCGAGCGAACGGGCCAGTTCTTTTGTCACCGGCACCGATCTCCGCGTCGACGGCGGTTTTCTCAGCCAAACCATCTAAATTCATTCCATGTCCTCCCCCTCTGCCCCCCGATCGGTGCTGGCCTCCGCCGGAGAACGGGTGACTCCGGAACAAACGGCCGGACTTGTTGCCGCCGCCCTGCCCCTCTCCGAAGTCCAGGGAAAGCGGTTGCTCCTGATTGTCCCGGACCACACCCGGACGGCCCCCATTGGGATGCTTTTCAAGGCCATTCATCAGCACCTCGGCAGCCACGTCGCGGCTCTCGACGTCCTGGTCGCCCTGGGAACCCATCCTCCGATGAGCGAGGAAGGCATTGCCCAGCGGTTGGAATTGACCGGTGAAGAGCGGCGCACCCGGTACTCCAATATCCGTTTCTTCAACCATGAATGGGATAATCCCCTAGCCCTCCGCCAGATAGGCACTCTGTCCCCCGAGGTGGTCCGCGAATTGTCCCTCGGACAGTTCGAACTGGAGGTCCCGGTAAAGGTCAACCGCCGGATTTTTGACTACGACCATTTGATCGTCGTTGGCCCGGTTTTCCCACACGAAGTGGCGGGATTCAGCGGCGGCAACAAATATTTCTTCCCCGGCATCAGCGGTCGGGAGGTTTTGGATTTTTTCCACTGGCTCGGGGCCATTGTCACGAACATGGAGACCATCGGGCGAAAATGGACGGCCGTCCGACGGGTCATCGACCGGGCTGGAGCCATGATCAACCTGCCCAAGACCTGCTTCGCCATCGTGGTGGAACAGGGCGGCGCGGCCGGAGTCTTTGCAGGAACACCCGAAACCGCATGGGAGGCGGCCACCGAACTCTCCGCCCGCCATCACATCGTCTGGCGCGATCGCGCCTATTCGACCATCCTTTCCTGTGCCGCGCCGATTTATGATGAGCTCTGGACGGGGGCCAAGGCCATGTACAAGCTCGAACCGGTGCTGGCGGAGGGGGGGGAACTCATTATTTACGCCCCGCACATTCGGGAGATCAGCGTGACCCATGGGCGCTATATCCGGGAGGTGGGTTACCATTGCCGGGACTATTTCCTCGGAAATTGGGAACGTTTTCAAAAAATCCCGTGGGGCACCCTGGCCCACTGCACCCATGTCTACGGGTCGGGAACCTACCGGGACGGCCATGAAAAGCCGAGAGCCCGGGTGACTCTGGCCACCGGCATTCCCGAATCCGTTTGCCGCGAGATCAACCTCGGGTACCGGGACTGGAGGGAAATTCAGGTGAACGACTACGCCGATCGCGAAGCCGAGGGAATCCTTCTCGTGCCCAAAGCCGGTGAGACCCTGTATCGATTGGGATCACCCGACGGGATCGGTCATTGACAAACTTGCGATTTGCCGATTTGGCTCATGGGATGCTAACCTAGGCGTCGATGGGAAAGGAACCGGCCCAATTCAAAAATTTGCGGGAAGCCTATTGCGCCGTTTACCGATGCCGGAGCGACGCCTTCGAACGGAAGGTGGTCTGGCATTGTTTTCCGCTCCATGTCCTGCCGTTCGCTCTCGTCTTCTGGGTCCTGGAGCGGTCTCTTTTTCAAAAAGACCTGGAATCCATTCGAGCGGCAGGACAAGCGCGAACCAGTGAGGAATTGGAGTCCGTCATCAACGAATTTGAGAATTTGAGAGGAGTGGAACGGGGGTTCCGACGCGGGACACTTCACCTTTGCATTCGGGGTCATCTTCTGGGAAAGAGACTCGAACCTCTTCTTTCCATGGTCATCGGATACCAGTCCACCGCACCAACGGAGCTGCCCGTTCGCGCCATCCCGCTTGACAGTCGAGAGCCGGGTTCGCTTACTATCCGCCGCCTTAGGAAGTTCCGGGACGATATCATTCAGGGGCGTCGGCTGTCTGACGCGCTGAACGAAAGCGGTTGGACGGAAACGGAGTTGCTGCATCTAGTGGCAGCGCAAGCCCCGGGGAGGCCCGATCTGATTTGGTTCACGGAATATCTGGGGCAACTGAAAGAGCTTTCCACCCTTCGCAGGGAGAACGAAAGGTTGACGCGGGTGGCCGCGGAGCTTTCCGCGCGGGTGTTGGAGCTCGAAAAGCGGGGACAGCTCCCGGAATAAACGGGAACTCCTGAAGTCGAAACTTTTTACATCTATTCATGGCATCATCGCCCGTCCAACGATTCACCTGCTTTCGCGACGCTTATTGCTCCCACCGGCGCTGTCGTCCGGAGGAGTTTGAAAGCAGGGTTTTCCTCTCCACGATTCAACCGTTCCGATTGTTGGCGGTGCTCCCGTTCTACCTCTTTCATCGTCGCTTGTTTGCGATGGATTTTGAGACCATTCGTGCCGTGGGCCGGGCGTCCCGGGTTCAGGAAGTCAACGCCGTCCTCGAGGAGTTTCACAATTACAACCGCCTGGATCGCAGTCGTCGCCGGGGCATGTTTAAAATGAGGACTTCCGGCACGCGCCTGATGTCCCTCTTTACCCGGTTTGAACCGATGATCAGTCCGCCCTCGGTGGAAAACCCTCTGGCCGGAGTGAAACATCTGACCAACACCCAGATTTTTTCCGTCGCTGTCAGTGCGACCACCCAGTTGCGGAAGGTCCGGCAGGTGCTGGCTGGACTGGCGTCGGGGCGCGACTTTCCGAGCCTTCTGACGGAAGCCGACCTGACACACGACGAATTTCTCAACGGGCTGGTCACCAACTCTCCTGACAACCCGGCGTTTTCATGGCTGCACCGGTTGATCACCACAGAATCCCGGCTGACGGAGGCGCACGGGGAGATTTCAGAGCTTCAACGCACCATCTCCAGCCAGAGTCGGGAATTGGCGCGGCTGCGGGACACGGTTCACGCTGCTGAATCGGACTGAGTCACCGCCACCGTCGACTCGAAGGTCCCCCGCGCGAGCCGCGTCCGCAGTCGCTGCCCGGGAGCCAGGGATTCCGCACGGCGAATCACGTTCCCCGTCTGGGTGTCCAGGGTGATCGAGTAACCGCGCTCAAGCACCTGATCGGGGGATAAGATTCGAAGGGAATCGTTCAACCGGCGCAGGTTGGATCGGTGGGCACCCAGCACGGCGGCGGATGCCGCCGACTGACGGCGTCTCAAATCAGCCAGACGATCCCGGACACGATTCATCAGGGCCCTGGGACGCACTGCCAGGGACCGCCGGACCCATCCCTCCAACTCGGAGCGCCGATCCTCAAGAGCCCTCGAGGCTGCCAGCTTCAATCGTTCCCGCAGGTCATCCAGGGCCTGCCCCTGGGCTTCCACCGCCCGTTGCGGATGACCCCGATTCAATCGACGCACGGCAGCAGACACCCCGGATTGACGCAGCTGGATTTGATTCCTCGTCCATTGCTGGAGTCGGCGACCCGCCCGCGTCACGGACTCCGCGGCAGCCATGTACCCCTCGGTGAGCAATTCCGCCGCTGCACTCGGGGTTGCGGCCCGCAAATCCGCGGCAAAATCCGCAATCGTAAAATCAATCTCGTGTCCCACGGCCGAAATGACAGGAACCTGGGAGCGGACGATGGCCCGGGCAACGACCTCCTCGTTGAAACACCAGAGGTCCTCCAACGAACCGCCGCCCCGTGTCACCAGAATCACATCCAACGGCTCGTGGCTTGAAGACCACGCATTGAGCCGGTTCAAGGCCACGGCAATTTCGACCTCGGCCCCCCTGCCCTGCACCCGGCAGGCCGCAAGAACCACCTCCATGCCGCCGGCCCGGCGCGACAACACATGCAGGACATCCCGAAGGGCGGCTGCCGACGACGATGTGACGATTCCCAGACGCCGGGGATAGCGTGGGATGGGCCGCTTCCGGCCGGGATCAAACAGTCCCTCCGCCGTCAGTCGCGCCTTCAGCCGCTCAAAAGCCGCATGCAGGGCACCAGCCCCCTGCAACTCAAAATGGGTCACCCGCAACTGATACTGACCGCGCGATTCATAAACGGTCAGATCACCCCCGAGCGTCACCTGTACGCCGTCCCGGAGCTGCTGCCGGTCCGGGGCAGCCTGTCCGCGAAACAACACACAGTTCAACTGGGCCTGGGCGTCCTTGAGAACAAAGTAAAGATGACCGGAGGGCTGGGAACGAAGATTCGAGACTTCCCCGCTCACCCAAACGGTGGAGAAATCCCGTTCCACAGCCCGCTTAATCCGTTGGGTGAACTCCCCGACCGACCACACCTTGCGCACTTCTGCGACCGGGGCCGGGGCCGCCGGAGTCGGTTGTTCCCCGAAGTCCCACTGAGATTGAGCCGAGCGCGCCATGGATGAAGGTTGAATGGGATCCGGAATACCCCCGACGATGGAGTTCAGTTCGGGGAAAGTTTTTCAATGACGCGGTGAATGGACCGGGCCTTGCCGGTGGCATCGTCAATGTCGATGACGCAACCCTGCAATTGGACGTCGGTCTCGCAGATTCCGAACCGTTGCGGCAGGCCGGTGCGGTAGCGATGAACCACAGGTGCCCATTCGCGACCCAGAACTCCGCCCTGTCCGCCGGTGCATCCGGCGTCCGTCAGACAGGCGGTGCCGTTGGGGAGGATGCGTTCATCGGCTGTTTGAATATGGGTATGGGTGCCGATCACGGCACTCACCTGACCATCCAGCATCCATCCCATTGCGACTTTTTCCGAGGTCGCCTCGGCGTGAAAATCGACCAGAATATTCGGAGTCAACTGTCGCAATCGGGCAACTTCCGCTTCCGCCACCAGGAACGGGTTCTCGTGAGCGGCAATGAACGTGCGGCCCTGCAAATTCAGGATGGCGAGCGGCAGCCGCCCGGGGCGCGCAATGATAAAGCTGCCGTTGCCCGGAATACCCGGCGGGTAATTGAGGGGGCGGAGACAGCGGGGCTCCCCGGCCAGGAGGGCTGCCGCCTCCTTTTGATCCCAGACATGGTCCCCGGAGGTGATGACATCGACTCCGGAATTCAACAACTCCTGGGCCGTTGAATGGGTGATGCCGGCACCATGGGCGGAGTTTTCACCATTGGCGATCACGCACTCCAGCTCCCAGCGGGCTCGCAATCCAGGAAGCAATTGCTGGACGGCTTTTCGTCCCGGCTGCCCCACCACATCTCCAATGAACAAGACCTTCACCAGGGAAATCCTTGCCGATGGACGGGTCTCCCGCAAGAACCGTCACCCGCTGCGGCGGAACTCTTGTCTTTTTTGCTTGGGAACCGTCCGACGATGAGGTCAGCCTTGAATATGAAGTTCACCCACCTGCTGTGCCTCGTCGGCATGGCCTTGCGCCTCGGGGCTACACCCGGCGACGAAATGACCACAGCGGCACATCAGTTCATCGCGGCGTTGAGCGATACCCAGCGGAGCCAGGCCACGTTCGCCTTCGATGCAGATGAACGGGAAAACTGGCATTTCATTCCCAAGGACCGGAAAGGCCTGCCCCTGAAGGAGATGACTTCCGCCCAGCGTCATCTTGCCTACGGATTGCTTTCGACCGGACTCAGCCAGCGGGGCTACGTGAAGGCCGTGACCATCATGAGCCTGGAACAAATCCTCCAGGAGATGGAGGGACCGACGCGCCGCTTTCCCCGCGATCCCGAATTGTACTACGTGAGCATCTTCGGAGATCCCTCAACCACAGGGACTTGGGGCTGGCGGGTTGAAGGTCATCACCTCTCGGTCAATTTCACACTGAATCACGGTGAGGTCGTCGGAGCCACCCCCAGCTTCCTCGGGACCAATCCCGGCGAGGTCCGTTCAGGCCCGCGAGCGGGTGTGCGTGTGCTTGCGGCGGAGGAAGACCTCGGTCGGGAACTGGTCACTTCCCTCAATGACGAACAACGAAATCTGGCCGTCACCGACCCCAAGGCTCCGGATGACGTCCTCACCCTGGCCGCACGAAAGGTCGAACCGCTTCCGACCATCGGTCTGCCGTTGGGGCGTCTGGACGCAAAACAAAAGGAATTGGCCGTTCGCCTGCTGCGGGAGTATCTGGGACGGCTCCGCGGAGAATTGGCCGACGCCGATTTCGCCCGCATTGAGAAGGCCGGCATCGACTCCATCCATTTTGTCTGGGCTGGTGGGCTGAAGCGGGGTGAGAGGCACTACTACCGACTGCAGGGAGCCACCTTCCTTTTCGAATATGACAACACGCAGAATGATGCGAATCATATCCATGCGGTCTGGAGGGAGTTCCAGGGCGATTTCGGACGGGACGTCCTTGCCGCCCACCTCGAGACCGGGCACGGAAAATAACTCTGGGTTCCTTCAGCTCATGGATCGATTGCCACACACCTCATGAAACCGAACTCCATCCGTCTGTTTATCAAGCCGGGCTGTCCCTGGTGCGAGGAGGTCCAGGAGTGGTTGAGTGCGCACGACGTACCCCATGAAACGCTCGACGTCATTCGCGATCCCAAAGCCCGCGCTGAAATGCACCAACTGACCGGCCAATCCAAGGCCCCGTCCCTGGACGTGGACGGAGAACTCCTGGCTGATTTTGGAGTGGACGAACTCATTCCCTGGTGGCGTCAACACGGGTTCAGTCCCAAGGTCTGAAATCGGTCTCCGACCGATTATCAGTTTCCACCCCCTCCATGCCCCGGACTCCCGCCCAGCGACCGAAGGCCATTGTGGTCAAGCAGGTCGGCGCAACGTTGCCGAAGGCCGCCGGAATCCCGGAGGCCCCATCGCCGCGGGAGATCCGGTTGTGGGGAGTCCGGCAGAACAATCTCAAAAACTTCGATCTCAATCTTCCCCTGGGAAAATGGATCGTCATCACCGGCCTCAGTGGCTCGGGGAAAAGCTCGCTGGCCTTCGAGACCCTCTACGCCGAGGGCCAGCGCCGTTACATCGAGACGTTCACCCCGTACGCCCGTCAGTTTTTTGACCGGATGGACAAACCGGCGGTGGACCGGATTGAAAACATTCCCCCGGCCATCGCCATCGAGCAGCGCAACGCGGTGCGGACCACCCGCAGTACGGTCGGAACCATGACCGAAATCTGCGACTACATGAAAATGGTGTGGCCGCACCTGTCCCAGCTCCATTGCCGGCACTGTTCTCAGCCTGTTCGCCGGGAATCACCCCAGCTCATCTGGGAATCACTGTCTCTGGATTCCCAGGCTGCGGGCGCAGAGGCGCTGATCACGTTCGAGTTGCCGTTGTCAGAAAAGCTCGGGCTCGACGAACAAATCGCCCTGCTCAACCAGCAGGGATTTCAGCGCCTGCTGCTGGACAAAAGAGCGGTTCGCATCGACGAGGCCATGGCGCTGCTGAGTCCGGTGCCCGCCCGGTTGGTGGTCATCACCGACCGGGTCCGGCTCTCTTTATCCAATCGGGCCCGGTTTGTGGAAGCCTGCGAACAGGCGTATGCCTTTGGGCGCGGCCACCTGCGGTTTATCTTCTGGAGGGTTCGACCCCGGGGACGGGACGGCGTTTCAGTTCCGGTTTTCACTGCGCCCAATGCCAGGTGGACTATCGCGAACCGACGCCGGCGCTCTTCTCCTTCAATCATCCCCAGGGGGCCTGCCCCGCCTGTCGAGGTTTCGGACGAGTTATTTCCATTGATCCGTCGCTGGCCATTCCAGACCCCGGCAAGACGCTCGCGGAAGGGGCCGTTCGCCCGTGGCAGACCGGCGTGAGCGCCGAGTGCCAGACCGACATGGTCCGGATGGCCAAACGTCACGGCATCCCGCTCCATGTCCCCTTCCGGCAGCTCAATCCCGACCATCAACGATGGGTGATGGAGGGAGAGCCAGGGCATGGCGAGGATGGAAGGGAATGGCCCCATTCCTGGTACGGAGTGAAGGGCTATTTCAAATGGCTGGAGGGCAATGCCTACAAAATGCACGTGCGGGTCCTCCTCTCCCGCTACCGGTCCTACCGTCTCTGCCCCGAGTGCCACGGGAAACGGTTTAATCCCGATTCGTTGCTCTTCCGACTCCCCACCGGCCCCTCCGAACCGTCCGCCCTTCCGGGTGCCTCCCTCACCATCGCCGACTTTTACCAGCTGCCCATTCGTGATTCGCTGGCCTTGATTCGCCGAATGGCCTCCCAACATTCGGCCCGAACCGACCCCCTCGGTGTGGTGTTGGGGGAAGTCGAGACCCGTCTCGGATACCTCGAGGAGGTTGGCTTGGGCTACCTCACGCTGGACCGGCCCACCCGGACACTGAGCGGTGGCGAAACCGAGCGGGTCAATCTGACCACCTGCCTGGGGACCCGACTGGTTCAGGCATTATTTGTCCTCGACGAACCCAGCGTGGGACTTCATCCGAGGGATACGGGACGGCTGATCCAAATCCTTCGCCGCTTGCGTGATACGGGCAATACCGTGGTCGTGGTGGAACATGAGGCGTCGATCATTCTGGCCGCCGACCAGATTATCGATCTGGGGCCCGGACATGGAGAGACCGGGGGGCATCTCGTCTTTCAAGGTCCCCCGTCCGCCCTGAAATCAGCCACCGGTTCGCTGACCGCGGATTATCTCACGGATCGGCGACGGATTCCCGCTCCGCCACGGCGCCCGACGGGGAGGCCGGTGGAGGGACGACCAACACCGGAAGAGTGGCTCTCCATCCGGCATGCCCATGCCCATAACCTACAGGACGTGGCCGTGGACATCCCGTTGGGTCGATTGGTTGCCCTGACCGGCGTCAGCGGGTCCGGCAAGACCACCTTGTTGCGCGATGTTCTGCTCCCCCTCCTCCATGCACGGCTGTCGGCGACCGATTCCCCGGAAGGCTCTGCAGCCGAGGCCGATGACGCATCCGATGAAGAGTCGGAACCAGACTCTCCGAACGTCGGTGCGGCAGTTATGACGGGCGGCGAAACGCTGGACCGGGTGATTCTCGTCGACCAGACGCCCCTCGGGCGCACCCCGCGCTCCAATCCAGCGGTTTATGTCGGGGCGTTTGAAGACATCCGCGATGTATTCGCCGCCTCCCCCGAGGCACAAGCCCGCGGCATGGAGTCCAGCGCGTTCAGTTTCAATTCCAAGAGCGGCCAATGTGAACGATGCCGGGGGGCGGGATTCGAAAAGATCGAGATGCAGTTTCTCAGCGATATCTACATCCGGTGCCCGGTTTGCGCCGGTCGGCGCTATCGCGAGCATATTCTGGAAGTTAGAATTCGCGGAAACGGGCCCGGCACGACACCTGTGTCCTGGAGCATTGCCGATTTTCTCGAAGCCACCATCGAGGATGCCGTGCGGTTTCTGGAGGTTTATTCCAGCTCCAAGGCGGCCCGCAAGGCCATGGACAAGTTGCGCCTGCTGGTGGAGGTGGGCCTCGGCTACCTCCGGGTGGGTCAACCGATCAACACTTTAAGCGGCGGCGAGAGCCAGCGGCTGAAACTGGTCAGCCACCTCACCGGCCCCGACAGCACCGCCTTTGCCCATTCCATTCCAACGGCGGCGGCGGCAGAAATCGCGGTGCGTCGATTAAAAGACAAAACCCGCGGCCCGACGCCCCCCCCGGCCCCCAAATCAACATTGTTTCTCTTCGACGAACCCACGACGGGACTTCATTTCGACGACGTCCGGGTGCTCCTGGCGGTCTTCCAGCGACTGACCGATGCCGGACACAGCGTGGTGGTGATTGAGCACAATCTCGATGTCATTCACGCCGCCGACTGGGTGGTGGACCTGGGTCCGGATGCGGGAGATCAAGGGGGACGAGTGGTGGTTGCCGGCCCTCCTGAAGTCGTTGCCCAATGTGCGGAAAGTCACACGGGTCGACACCTGCGCGAACATGCAGGCCCGAAGCCAGCCCTTCAAACGCCTTGAACGGCGTGATCCTCCGCTGAATCCGGGGGAACTTCGTTCACCGTCACGTCCACTCGAATGGTTCGTTGCACCGTTCCCTTGTAGTGTCCCCGTGTCGGGGCGACATCGGCATAATCCCTTCCCACCGCCGTTTTGACGTAACGCTCGTCCGGCTGCCAGGCATGGGTCGGGTCGAGCGCCCGCCAGCCGACATCCGGAATGTAGACCTCGACCCAGGCATGGCTCGCCTGAACCCCCGGCGTAAAGAAATACCCACTCACATAAAGTGCCGGCAACTGAATGGAACGGCAGAGACCGATCAAAATGTGGGCGAAATCCTGGCATACTCCCACACGCCTCTCGAGCGCTTCGTCCGCGGAAGTCAGCGCGGTTGTGGCCGATGGGGTGTAGATCAAATGCGACTGAACGAATCGATTCAGGACTTGAGCCGCCTGCCACATGTCCGTCTGTCCGTCGGTGGCGTCCAGTGCCAACCGCCAGAGGTGGGGTGAAAGCTTCACGTAGCTGCTGTCCTGCAGATAATCAAAACAGCGCTCCATGCGGACGCACTCACTCCGGCGGGTCATCGGAGCCGGCGTGGCTCCGGGGTCCAGAAAATTCCGGAGATTGGTCACCACCCGACAGCGGCTCTCAATGAAGAGTTCGGAATGAGGTGCATGGACTTCAAAGTGATGAACGGTGTTGGCGTAAAAATCCTCGTAGGACCGCAGTAGGGCCTGGGGGCGGACCTGCAATTCATGCCATTCGACCGTTTGATGCTCGTTGGACACCGGCCTAAGACGAAGGTCATTCGAGCTCTCCCGGACCGGTTGGGCATAGACGTAGTGGGTCTGATGGGAGATTTCGAGCCGCATCCCCGCCTAGGTTTCCGATTTGTGCCCATCGCCGCAAGCGTTGGTTCCATCAGAAATTGACCGCGGAACCAAACAGAGGGACAGGTCATCTGTATTGAAATGGTGTGGTTCCATCGCTTTTTCTGGAGATTTTCCCCGTCCGATGGACCACCGCGCGCATCGAAAGACGGGTCAGGCCTCTTGACCTTCCGGGGTCCCTTTCGCTTTCATCCCGTCATGAAATCCCCTTTCCGCCGCCATTCTTCGGGCGTGCCCTGTGCCGCACTGGTCGGCCTTGGGCTTTTGACGGCCCGGACGGTCCTGGGAGAAGTGCAGGTTCATCCCCTGTTTTCGGACCATGCCGTTCTGCAACGCAATAAGGGGGTCCCCATCTGGGGGACCGGTGCAGAGGGTGAGGCGGTGACCGTCGAATTTGCGGGTCAACAAATCTCAGGCACCGCCCACAATGGCCGTTGGCTGGTCCGATTACCCGCGCTCAAGGCATCGGCTGAAGGTCGCGAACTCAAAGTCAAAGGCCCCTCGAACACGGTGGTGATCCAGGATGTGGTGGTGGGCGAGGTCTGGGTGTGTTCCGGTCAGTCCAACATGGAATGGCCTCTCAGCCGCAGCTTCCAACCGGAGAAGGACATTCAGTCGAGCAGCAACAACCGGATTCGCCTGTTCCAGGTGGCCAAGCGCCGTTCCAACGATGTGAAGTTGGACCTGAGTTATTCACCGCATCATTGGGCGGTGGCATCCCCCGAGTCCGTTCCTGGATTTTCAGCCGTCGGCTATTATTTCGCACGCCATCTGGAACAGGCCCTCCATGCCGACCAGGTTCCGGTGGGCGTGATTCATAGCAGTTGGGGGGGATCACCTGCCGAGGTCTGGATGAGTGAATCCACCCTTCAGGGCGACCCCGGGTACACCCGGGAGATTTGGGAACCCGGCCTCTCTGAATACAATCGGTGGCTGGCGGCAAGTTCCAAATGGGATGCAGAGGCCTCAGAGGCCAAATCCCGGGGGGAATCCCCCAAGGGCAATCGCCCTGGACAACCGTGGCACCCCGCCGAACTTTACAACGGCATGCTGGCCAACCTCATGCCCTATGCCATCCAGGGCGCCCTCTGGTATCAGGGTGAGTCCAACGCCGGACGTGCCTGGCAATATCGACGACTCTTCGGCGACATGATCAAAAACTGGCGTCGCGACTGGGAACTGGGTGATTTCTGGTTTTTCGCCGTTCAACTGGCTCCGTGGGACAAGGGGCGCCACCGCGATCCCTCGGTCATCGCCGGTGAAGTCGGCGACTCCGATTGGGCCGAACTTCGCGAGGCACAGAATTTTGTCGCCCAAACCGTCTCCAAAGTGGGCGTTGCGGTCATAACAGACCTGGGAGACAAGGACGACATTCATCCGACCCGAAAGGCACCTGTGGGGGAGCGGCTTGCCTTGCTGGCCCGGGCCCGCGCGTATCATGAGAAAGTCGAATTCAGCGGACCGGCATTGGAGCAGATCCAGGTTCGAAAGAACGAAATCCGGTTGCGCTTCGGCCATGCCCGAGGCGGATTGAAGACCTCCGACGGACATCCCCCGACCGGGTTCACCATCGCCGGTGCCGACCGCAAATTTCATCCGGCTTCGGCCCGGATCGATGGAATGCGGATCATCGTCCACTCCGACGACGTCCCTCAACCGCTCGCAGTCCGCTATGGCTGGAATGATTTTCCCACCGTCAACCTGGTGAATACGGACGGATTGCCAGCCTCCCCCTTCCGGACCGATGACTGGCCGCTCACCACGGAATCCCCGAAGAAATAAGTCCTCCCCCACCGACCCGTTTTATGCACCGACCGTTCCGCCTTCTCTCTTCGGCCATGTTTCTATGGGGCCTGCTGGTTCAAGCCGGGACGTGGCCGACGGCCATCCCCATCCGGCGGGAATTTATCGCCGAGAACTTTCCCACTCCGTCGAATCACGCCTCGACCCTGGTGGAAGCCTCCGACGGCTCCCTCCAATGCGCATGGTTTGGTGGAACCGCCGAAGGCCGACTGGACGTGGTCATCTGGCACTCACGCCTGGAGGCCAATGGCTGGTCGCGCCCCACGGTTGTTGCCCGGGGAGAAGAGGACGGCGACCGACCGTACCCCTGCTGGAATCCCGTCCTGTTCCAATTGCGAAATGGACCGCTCGTCCTGTTCTACAAAGTCGGGCCCAAACCATGGTCCTGGTGGGGACGCTACCGTCTGTCCTACGACCACGGTCGGTCCTGGTCGCCCTCGCATCGGATGACCGAATCGCTGGTTGGACCGGTGCGCAACAAACCGCTCGAGCTTGCCGATGGAACGTTGCTCTGCGGTTCCAGCGATGAAAGCAGTGGCTGGCGGGTCCACGTCGAAACAATCCAGGGTCTGGGCACCGTCAAGCCGATTTGGACACGGTCCGCGGAGTTGAACTACGCCATCGATTTCGGGGCCATTCAACCGACCCTGATTCCCTGGTCCTCACAGCGGATTCAAATGTTGTGCCGCACGCGGCAGCAGGTGATTACGGAATGTTGGAGCTCGGATTCGGGAAAGACCTGGTCAACCATGCAAAAAACCCGCCTCCCCAACCCCAACAGCGCCATCGACGCCGTCCGTTTGGCGGATGGCAAGGCCGTGTTGATTCACAATCCGAATCCGGATGAACGAACACCGTTGATTGCCTCTTTTTCGCGGGATGGCACGGACTGGACACCTTCGGTTACCCTCGAAAGCGAGCCCGGCGCAGAGTTGAGCTATCCGGCGGTCATTCAAACCGCCGATGGATTGATCCATGTGGCCTACACCTGGAAACGCGAAAAAATCCGGCATGTGGTCCTGGACCCTGCCCAATTCCAGTAAAGTTCACCCGTTGCCGGGGGACCATCCATCGGTTAACATGACCGCATGTACGGGACGAGGATCGTTGCGGCTTCCCTCCTTTTGCTGGGTTCATCTTCCGGATGGGCTGGCGATGTGGTTCAACTGCATGACGATGCGTCGGTCACCGGACGAATTTTGGCGGAAAAGAAAGAGGTGGTCATCGTCGACGTGGGCTACACCGTCCTCTCGATTCCCCGTTCGGCCATCCTCAAAACCGTTCGGGATGGCACCGCGGAAAAAACAGGCCTGACACCAAAACCTCCTGGGAAGGATGCCCCACCATCCGCGCCATTGGGCTCGAACTCACCTTCGTCCAACTCACCTTCGTCCAACTCGCCTTCGTCCAACTCGCCTTCCGCCAATTCTTCAAACGCTGAGAATCGGAAGGTTTATTCAACCGCCCGGGGGACGGCAGCGGACAGGTCCGTCCGGGACCTGGTGGCTCAGTTGGGTCAGGGCGTGGTGCAGGTTCGAACTCCCAGCGGATTGGGGAGCGGTTTCTTCGTGAGTGAAGATGGGTATTTGATCACCAACTTTCACGTCATCGAGGGGGAGACCAAAATCTCTGTCGAAGTGTACCAGCAGAAGGATGGTCAATTGGACCGCCACAGCTACAAGGAGGTCCGCATCGTGGCGATGAACAAGTTCGGGGATCTGGCCCTGTTGAAGGTGGACGACAAGGACGCACCGAAATTCCTCCGGGTCTCCCTTGGAGAATCCGACGCCCTGGCCGTGGGTGACAAGGTCTTCGCCATTGGAAGCCCTCTGGGACTTGAACGAACCGTCACCGAAGGGATATTAAGCACCAAGACCCGCCAATTTCAGGGCTCGCTCTACCTCCAAACGACGACCCAAATCAATCCGGGTAATTCCGGTGGCCCCCTGTTCAATCTCCGTGGCGACGTGGTTGGCGTGACCAACATGAAATTGAATTTCAGCGAGGGACTGGCGTTCGCCATTCCCGTGGAGCAGGTCCGCTGGTTTCTCGACCACCGGGATGCGTTCGCCTACGACAATGACAATCCGAGCAATCCGTTTCGCTATCTGGAGCCACCGCGTCATTTGAAGTCCGTCGCCTCGGAAGAACCCTGAGATCCACTTCCGGTTTTCCTCAAATCCCATTTATTCGGAAACACCTGTCTGCTTCCTTCATGAAATCCTTGATACTTCTTTTTCTAGCTCTGGGCACCCTGATTGCCCGGGCAGCCGTTCCGACTGCAGCAGAGCTCTTCCCGCAGGATACCCTGGCATTAGCCACCCTACCCGACTATGTGTCCGCCCGGACCCAGTTTCAAAACGGCTCCTTCGGCCGACTCTGGGCCGATCCTTCGATGAAACCGTTTCGCGACAAGGTGGAGGCCGGTTTCAAACAGGAAGTGCTGGGGGATTTGGAGAAACAATTGGGGATCAAGACGGACGACTATCTGGGCTTGTTGCAGGGACAGATTTCCATCGGGGTCGTTGAGAACGGCTGGGTGGTCACCGACACTGGATCGGAACCCGCACTGATCGTCGTGCTGGACACCAAGGACAAGGCTGCCGAACTCAAGACCCGTCTTGCGGAAATCCGGCAGAAACTGGCGGACGCCAAAAAACCGCTGAAAGTGGAGAAAATCCGGGATTTCGAATTTTCGACGGTGACCATCGAACGAAAGGCCGACAAGACGGACGGCAAAGCCGATAAAGACGATGACGATGACACCAAAAAGCCGGACAGTGCCGCAAAACCGGACCGCACCGAACATTGGACCTTTGGCCAGGTGGATTCGGTCCTGCTGCTCTCCGATTCCACCCAGGTCCTGGAAAAGCTGGTGGCCCGTCTGTCGGGAGGCGCCGTTCCCCCACTGGCAGAATTGGCGGAATTTCAAGCCAGCTCACAATCGACCCATTTCAAAGATTCCATCGGCTTTGCCTGGGTGAATGCAGCAGCCCTGGTCAAGCAACTCAAAAAGGTCGCCGCCAAGTCCTCCGGAGCGGCTGCGCCGCTCGGAGTGGAGCCCGCACGGATGTTTACCGCATCGGGTCTCGATGGATTGAAGACCCTTGCGTTTGCCGCCTCTTTTACCCCCGACGGCGAGCGCAGCGAGTTGATGCTGACCGTTCCTGAAGGGCAACGCCTGGGGCTTTTCAAAATGCTGGAATTTTCGGCCCGCGACTCCGCCCCGCCCTCCTTTGTCCCTGCCGATGCCGTGGCATTCCGTCGATGGCGTCTGGATGGAAAGAAGACGTGGGAAAATCTGGAAGCCATGGTCCAGCAGATATCGCCCCAGGCGGCCGGGATGCTTCAGCTTTACCTCGGCACTCTGGGCAAGGACAAAGACCCGAATTTCGATTTCAACAAATCGTTCGTCGCCAATCTGGGCGATGATTTGATCACCTTCCAGAAGAGCCCGAGAGAGAAAACACTGGCTGCCCTTCAGGATGCCCCCTCCCTGACCCTGGTGGGATCACCCGACGCCACCCAGCTGGCCAATGGCTTGAAAGCCGCAAGTTCGCTGCTGCCCACCGCCGGTGATGGAAGCAAGGAACGGGACTTCAACGGACATCGCATCTTCGGTGTCAAGATGCCAGGCAAGGAGGGTGGGGATGACGGCAAGCTGTTGGAATTCTCCTCCGGGAACGGCTATCTCGCCATCAGCACGGACCCGGGCATCCTCGAGCAGTTCCTGCGGTCGGGTGATGCGGAAGGAAAATCACTCAAGGACAACGCGTCCATGGCCGCAGCCGCCGAAAAGGTGGGCGGGATGGGGACGGGACTGTTTGGGTTTCAAGATGCCAAGGAAGGCACTCGGATTTGGTGGGAGGTTTTGCGTCAGGGAGATGGATTAGACCAGTTGATGGGAGTCTCAACCGGTGCGAACTCGGACAAAAAGTTGGGAGATTGGGTGGATTTCAAGCTCCTTCCCCCCTTTGAAGAGGTTGGCAAATATCTAGGTCTGAGCGTTTTCTCGGGAAAATGGGAAAGCGCCGGATTCAACCTGCTGGGCTTCTGGCCGACGCCGAAATAGGCCCTTCCCACCGCGTCGATGGGCTTGTCAGCTTCTGGATTTGGGTCAGGGTTGCGGGATGTCCGCAGACCCCCGGCTGATAGCCCGAATGATCGACCACACCCTGCTCAAGCCCGATGCCACGGCCTCCGATATTCGCGCTCTCTGCGATCAGGCGCGGGAACATCACTTCTGGTCCGTTTGCGTGCACGGAAGCCGCGTGGCCCTGGCCGCCAGCCTGCTGGAGGATTCCGATGTCAAGGTGGCCGCGGTGGTTGGATTTCCCCTCGGGGCAACCGATGGTGACGTTAAACGGTTCGAGGCCGAAACCATCATCGATCTCGGGGCCCAGGAGCTGGATGTGGTTCTCAACATTGGGCGATTGAAGGACGGGGAAGATCGGGCTGTACTCCGGGAGCTCCGGGACATCGTGGAGGCCGCCGAGGGAATCCCCATCAAAGTCATTTTGGAAACCTGTTTACTGACAGAGTCCGAGAAACACCGCGCCTGTTCCCTGGTGGTTGAGTCCGGAGCCCAGTTTGTCAAGACCAGCACCGGATTCGGGAGTGGAGGAGCCACCCTCGGTGACATTCAACTGATGCGCTCGTTGGTGGGACCCAAGTTTGGGGTGAAGGCCAGCGGCGGCATCCGGGATTCACTGACGGCCCTCGCCATGATCGAGGCTGGTGCCAACCGCCTCGGAACCAGCGCGGGAATCGCCATCCTGAAAGGGATCGAGCCAGCAGCTTCGGCAGATACGTATTAGGCACCCTCCGCGGGAGGGTTATAACCTTTTCACAAGGTCGCATCACGTCTGGAGATGGTCCCGATGGATCTTCTTCCCTGGACCCGCTCGTTGCCTACCTGACCTTGCCATTTCCCTGGTCCGCAGTCTAATTACTTTATGACCTTCAGCATATGGCGAGTCGTCGTCTGTCTCGTCCTGCTCGGAACCGCATGGGCACAATCGCCAACACGCTATCGTCTGGATGCTGCTGGCATCGAGCCTCCAGAAGCGGGCCAGGGGTCGTTCTCCGTTCATCTTCAGGCAATTGACGCCAGCGGGCAACCCACAGTGCCCGTAACCACCAACGCCTATCTCTCGGCAGATATTATTCAACCGGCGGGGATGGCCATCTCGGAGTTGACCGATGACTTGCAGACAATTGAGTTTTTGAATGCGGGAGAAACACCGATCGACCTGAACGGCTGGAACCTTTATGCAGGATCGATAAGGACCTCCTCCGACATTAGCTTTACGGCACACCGCAAAATTGAAGGGAAGGCGATCCTGGGGCCTGGCGAGGCCATTATCTGGACCTGCCGAAGTAACGTGGTCGAGTCCTTTCCTCTCCTGGTCAGCAAAAGAGCTTTTCGCACCCGGCCCGGACCCGGGCAGATTGACTCGGTGGAACTTCGCGAACCATCGGGGCGACTCGTGGATGAAGTTGCCGGAGGCTCCATCACCTCCGGGTCACAGCACCTTTGGAACGGAGCTTATCTCGGACTGAGCATCCTTGGAAAATCCAGCCTGATACGAATCGGTAACGACAATAGCTTTAGCAGTCACGATTGGGTTTTAGGGGATTCTCGCATTGGGAAGCCCAAAACCGGGTTGAACGTACCGTGGGTCGGCAAGCGCACGCCAACCATCATTTCACCCGACCGAGTCACTCTGACCAATGGTCATTGGGCTGGAACCGTCCGTGTTGGAACCGGCGATTCGCGGCATGCGGTACTTTTCGCCGACGACAGGAGTGGGGATCGCTCGCAGAGCGAAGTGCTCAGCATCATCCAACGTTTGCCTCTCTCTGTCCGATTGCTCGAAGGCACCAACGTTTTTGCCGAGCAGCAGGCCGGTCTGACGGCGGTTTTGGAAGTGGCGTTGCCTGGAGGCCGATTTGCAGACGAGGACGTCACCGTCACACTATCGATGGACGCCGCGGGGGAGTTTGCCGTCCCGAACCAGGTTGTCATCCCGGCGGGCCTTTCCTCTGTCTCCTTTGCCGTCACCAATCTGGACGATCTGGAAGCCGATGGGCGGGCAGTCGTTCAGGTGACGGCGTCGGCACCCCATTTCTCCTCCGGCAGTTTTACTTTGTACAATGACGACAACGAGTCCGCGATGCTGGTTCTTCCACGGCTGGTACCGACCTACGAAAATGCGGGCTTGAACCCTCAGGCCGGGACAGTCTATCTGCCCGGACCAGCTCGTCATGCAGTTGAAATCAGATTAACCTCGTCGGGGCGCGTACAGGTTCCAGATTCGGTCACGGTTCCGTCAGGAGCAACCTCGGCGCAATTCCCGATTTGGATCACCGATAATCAGGTTGTCGACAACGGAGCCATACCCGATTCCATCACAGCTCAAACTTCGAATTGGAAACCGGCGATGCTCTCCGTCGTGGTTCGTGAGGATGAATCGACGACGGCCACCTACGACCTCCCCACCGATTTGTTTGAAGGCGAAACCAAGACCGGACGCATCACCGCTGCCAACCCCCGCCAGGTCGATGTGGACGTCACCATGTCTTCCACCAGCAGCCGGGTGATTGTGCCGAATTCCATCCGACTTCCAGCAGGCGAACGGGTGGTCGAATTCCCCATCACCGGCTCCGATAACCACGTCAAAGACTGCGGACTTCAAGCCCATCTGTTGATCGAATTCCCCAGTCCGGGATCATCGACCTATCAGGCCATCCTGCTCCACGACCGCGAAATTTCTGTGGACGCGTTGGGAATGACTTTCCCGTCGAGTCTCTATGCAGGGGATCCAGCCCCGCTGATCGCCTGGGCCTCAGACCGCTGTGGCTCCGTTCAGTTGACCAACCTGATCGGTCAATTGTCGATTCGTCCGGCACCCGACGGTTCCGAAGTATCGGTTTCAGCCCCGCAAATCGCTCTCACCAACGGTCAATTCAACGGCACGATCACCCTGAAGGGTGAAGCGCTCTCCGCTCAACTCGAACTTGATGCCGCAGGACTTCACCAGACCGCAGAATTCGACCTCCTTTCTGGTCGCATCGTTCCCGGCATCATCAGCGATGTCGCCCATTGGAACGGTCACTCCAGCCTCCTCTTGATTGAAACCGTCACCAATGCGGTTACAAACCAATCAGTCCTCGTCGAATTGGACCCTGCCACGGGAACCTTTCTTCGCCGCCTTCCATTGTCCACACCCGCATCTCGATTGGCGGTTTCTGACGATGGTTCAGTGGCTTGGATCGCTGCAGACGCAGACCTGCTGCTGCAGATCAATTTGAACAGCTGGAGCCAGGACCGCTCGGTCTCCATCTCAACCAACACGGGAGTGTGGCATGCCGTGGATCTGGCGATTGGCCCCGGTTCGACTGAATCCGTGGCCGCCCTGGTCTTTCCGGTCGATCCAAATTCCATGCTTCCCAAACATCTGGTGGGTTGGGTGGACGGATTGCATGCGACGGATGGTCCAAAGGTGGATATGGGGGGATTTGGAGCCAATATCATCCCGGGCTATTCTCCAGGCGAATTCTACATCACCGTCTCGAAGGTCATCCAGCGAATTGCCTTTGACCAGAATCGACTAAGCATCGTGGCCACCCGGGATCTGTTAAGTGCTCCCCTGGCGTACCTGTTTCACCCGGTGCTGTTGACAGACCGGCTCCTCGTAGGGAATGGCTCTGCATTTGATCCTGTGAACCTGACGGACATGCCCGGATTCGACCCGTCGGGTTACCCGGGAAAGAGTCTGGCCTTGCCCATGCCAGACCTCGGCGTGGTCGAATTCGTTTACGCTTCACAGGAAGTCATCCTCCATGATCTCACTTCCAGGGCACAGATTGGCCGTCATCAATTGCCGACATTCGGATCAACCGAAAATGATTCCGACCGACTCGTCCGATGGGGCAGCCGGGGTTCGGCATTGCTCTCCCGGAGTGACCGACAGCTGCAATTGTTTGAATCACCACTTATCGCAGTCGGGGGAGCTGACCTTGAACTGACCGCTGACACCCCGGGGACTGTTCCCATCCATGGCGTGGGTCCGAACCCACCTGCTGTTGCCTGGCATTTCACCGTGACCAATCATGGACCAGCAACCGCGCGGCAGGTTCAATTCCAGCTCGACCTGGAAAGTCCCGTGAGTCTTGGAACCCTGCCCCCAGGTCAATCGGTCACCATCACCAATTCACACTCTTTTTATCAGATTGGACTCTACACGAATGGTGCAACGGTTTCTTCACCGGCCCGCGACCCGCTCCCAGCGAACAACCAAATCACCTTTCGCACGTCGGTCACGTCCTCCACTCCGTCCGGTTTCGGGCCGGCGTCCTATTTGCCCCTGGCGGCCCGCCATCTCTTAAAAAGCCCCGATTCCGATACATTGTATGTCACAGCAGGTGCCGAGTCGGGTTCACCGGGAGTGGCTGTCATTGATCCTGTCCGTGGCTCGGTCGTTCGAACCCTGGCGGTCGGGGTGGAACCTCAAAACCTCGCGCTCAATCGGGACGGTCAACACCTCTTTGTCAGTTTGGGCGATTCCCGCATCGTCCAATGGGATTTCGCCTCCGATTCGGTTCGCCTCGACTTTTCCGTCCCATCCGGGGGCGTGACCGACCTGCTGGTCTTGCCGGAAGCCCGCGAGCGATTGGTGGTAGCCACTTACGACGGATTGCTCATCTACGATGGAACGAACCAGGTCCAGGGTTTTCCATTGCGCGCGACGCCCCATCGGAGCGTTGGAATCATAGGAAACGATTTATGGACCGTCTCGCCAGGCCTGGGCATTCGATTCCCACTGGTGCCGGGGAATCTGGCGCGAGCGGACAGCAGCGTGATTGGTCTGCCCGACAACTCGTTTTCCTTCAAGGCAGAGGGACAACGACTGTTCTTCCGGCAGGTTGCCTTTGACCGTCCGAGTGGACGGATCGTCGGTATTGCCAATGGTGGGTTCAACATTCCCGCACCTCCACCCTGGGGGTACATGATTGTCGGAAATCAACTCCAACGGTTTGACTATGATGACTATTACTCCCAACGGGGGGCACCCGTGGCCTGGGATATCGTCCCGGGCCTGGATGGATTCGGTCCCGTCGCGGAAGCGGTGCGCTGGGGAACCAACGGGGTTGCCATCCTCAACAGTGCCGGTGGACTCCTGATCGCTGCATCGGGAGTCATACCGACAGGAACATCCGATGTGGCGGTAACGTTTAATCCGAGTCCGGAGGCCTATTACAATGAACCCTACCTGGCCAGCTTGACGGTCACCAACCTTGGCCCGGATCCGGCTCCCATGACAAAGTTGACCCTTCAGGGAATTGACGGGACCTTTGGTCTGCCGGTCTACCGGAACAGCCAACTCCTGCAACTCTCGCTTGGAACTCTTCCAGCCGGTGGCAGCCTGACGATCCCGTTGGAGAAGACGATTTCCCAGGGCGGAGGTTCCGGTTACAATTTCAGCGTCTCGGTGGGCAGCGGAGCGAACGATCCAAACCCTGGCAACAATTCCATTTATCCTTATCAATTATTTGATTTTGACACCAATCAGATATTGAGCTTCGGCCTGCATATTCCTCCTCGAGCTGCCGTCGGTGATTGGGTCGTCGTGGATTGTTCAATCACCAACATCGGGTCGCGACCGTTTTACAACCTGCTTCCAGCCTTCTCAAAGGTGGATGGTCTTGCACCGATCTCGACCGATCTGGGATCATTGGATGCTCAATGTTGTGATGATTCCATGGTTCACTTGCCGACCACCCTGTTGAATCCGGCGGAGAGTGTTTCCTTTCATGTCACATTTCAGGTTCTCAGGCCGGGTGTTTTTCCCATGACCGTCCGATCTGGATCCCCCAATTATAATCCAGACCTGGACCAGGCCTTTCCTGCAGGCTTCATCTTTGTACCGCCCCCTCCGGGGCAATCCGGGGAACCGCATATTGATTTGAGCTTTGACCAAATCGAATGGTCAGCGCCAAGAAGGCAATGGATGGGGTGGGGTTCGGGTAGCATTGTTTTCCTGGATGCCGACTCCCTTGAGCCAGTCGGACGCATCCCCTTCCGCGATGCTCAGAATAACGTATCAACCACCGATGACGGACGTTACGTGTGGGCTAACTTAAACTCCGGTGAATCCGCCCGATTATCCCTGGAGTCCGGCCGGATGGAATACCGAACCAATTTGTTCGGATACAGTTTAAGTGTGCTGCGGCCGGTCCCCGGTGATCCCGACACAGCGGTTGCCTTTGGATTAAACGTCAGTGGACAACCCACCGTCCTGGTTTACTCCCATGGAACCGTTCTTGGCGATTCCTATCAGGATGGACTGGCGTGGTCCGGGTCTCCGTTACGATTAACCATCAGTTCCGATCGACGAATCTTTGTCGCCACAGGCGGCCAACTGAGGGAATTACGTCTCGAACCCGGAGGGCTTTCGCTGGTGCAAAATCTCGATGGGGATCATGCCACTTCCGATGGAGTATTCGTTTTTGAAAGTGGTCTGTTGTTCCATCGGCGCGATAACGCCATTGCTGTTGATGTTCCAGGGCATCCGCTCATTCCAGTGCCGTGGATTGCGACAGGTTTTGTCGATGGACTGGCTTATACCGCTGTTCAAACCGATGACGGCGACTCCATTTTTGGGGCTTACGACGCTGCCCGCAGAAACCTTCGCTGGCAAACACGGGGTGGCACGGGGTTTTTCGGTAATATGGTTTCCAGCGGGAATCGAGGCGTTTTGTTGGTCGGCAAGAATGGGGGGTGGCTGAAACCTCCCGGAGCTCCCATGGTCGATATCGGTCTGACAGCCACCCACACCGAAAGCGCCGCAGACACGAATGGTCTTTCGACGGTCACGGTCCAGATCAACAAGCAAGGGGATTGGACCGCCGAAAACTCCCGAATCCGGGCTGAATTCGGCCCGGGTTTACAGGCGGTGATGCCGTCGTCCACCAATTCCAGTTGGACACTCCCCTTGGGCGATATCACCCAATCCACCCCGATATCGCTGACCTTTGCCCCCAAGGCTGCGGGTCCGCAATGGATCCACCTGGCCATTGAATCCGACACGCCGGACCCAGATTCCAGTAACAATACGGTCGACCTCCGCTGGACCACGGAGGCAGACCTTCCGCTGGTCCTCCTGCTGGATGACTTTTTCGCAAGAAACGACGGTCAGGCGACTGCTTTTGCGATTTCGAAACCGGCACCCGCTGATCTCGACGTGGCATTTGTCATCAATCCCCTGGATGTGCGTCCGGGAACTCTATTGCACACGAACTTCACCGCGCATTTCCGTCAGGGAAATGCCTTTGCTTTCGTTAATATCATAGCCCCCTCCTATCGAATCGTTCCGACACAACATTTTCGCCTCGCGGTGGAGAAAAGTCCGATACCTGCCACGCGCACCTCTGCGCTGGTCACGATAACCAACGGAGTGCCGGCACCCACCCTTATCGTGCGGAGTCTTTCGATCAAAGAGGGAAATTCCGGTCTTACGGATGCTCGTATTCCAGTTCAATTGACCTCCCCCGCGGATGTTCCGGTGGCATTCAACTATCAAACAGCGGCGGCAACCGCATCTGCGGTCACCGACTACCTGCCGGTCTCGGGACGACTTGTCTTCGCTCCGGGCCAGCAGGTGAATTATATCCATGTGCCCATCGTTGGTGACACCCTCATTGAGCCGGACGAAACCTTGGTGCTTCAGCTATGGGATGCGTCTCCGGCTGCTTTGGTGTCATCGGATCCCGTCCTCACCATTCAAAACGATGACGCGCCCCCGGCGACCACAACCACGGTCGTTCGGAATCCGGATGGAACCTTCTCGATCCAGTTTCCGTCCGTTGTCGGTGCCAGGTATCGCCTCCAAAGTCGAACGAACTTACTTCAGGGGGACTGGACGGGAGATTCGTTCATTTTCCTGGGCAACGGATCAACTCTGACCCTTGGCCCATCCCATTTCCGGGCGGCCCAGATTTATTATCGGGTTCTCGCTGAGTAATCCGATGGTATCGCTCCGCTCAAACTTTGGTCGCAAGCGGCAGGGTCTCCTGCGCCAGCCTCGAAGGTTGCCATCGTCCTATTTTTGGGTAATGGCAATCCCTGGCCGTGGGAGTCGACTGTCGTTGGGACGCCCGCGCGTCGTTTTGGACGCCGTGACGTCCGATGATTAGCCGTCGGAGGCGGGTTCCTCGGATTGGATGCCCAATCGGCGCTCCAAATCGCTCACCCGCCGCAACAGTTCGGGCAGGCGTTCCATCGCCAGCATCTTGCGCTTCGCGATCCGGTCAGGTTGGGCCGGTGCCCCCAGCCATTTTTGTCCCTCGGGAATGTGATGCATCACACCTGCCTTGGCGGCGATGGTCACCCGGTCACCAATGCGGAGGTGTCCCGCGATTCCCGCCTGGCCGGCAATGGTGGTGTAGGCCCCAATCTTGGTACTGCCGGCAATGCCCACCTGGGAGACAATAATGCCATGGTCCCCAATGGTGACGTTGTGGCCGATCTGCACCAGATTATCAATCTTGGTTCCCCGGCCGATCACCGTCGCTCCAAGGGCTGCCCGGTCGATGGTGGTGTTGGCTCCGACTTCGACATCGTCCTGCAGAATGACATGACCCACCTGTGGGACCTTTCGGTGGGCGCCCTGATCAAAGACGTAGCCGAATCCGTCAGAACCGATGACCACCCCGGCATGCAACCGGACTCGGGCTCCACAGTGCGTCCTGGGATACAATGTGACCCGCGGGAAAAGACGGGTTGCCTCCCCCAGAACACAATCCTCCCCGATGTCGTCGCCGCCTTGAAGGACCACACCAGGCCCCAGGCGAACACGTTCTCCCACCACACAATGCGGACCCACGTGAACCGTGGGATCGATGACCGCCGATGGGGCAATCACCGCCGTCGGATGGATGCCGGGAGTGAATGCAGGTTCAGGGAAAAAGAGGGGCAGGACCTGGGCGAAGGCCACCCGGGCCTGAGCCACCCGGATCAGAGTCTGATGCCCTCGGGGAAAGTCCTCGGACACAAGGATCGCGGAGGCGGCACTCTGTGCCGCACGCTCAAAATAGGCCTCGTTTTCTGCGAAGGTCAGGTCGCCCGCCTGGGCCGAATCGGCGGGAGCAAAACCAGAGAGCCGGAGGTCGGGATCCCCGAGGACCCGGGCTCCCAACTTTTCAGCGATTTGAGCAGCAGTAAAGGATGGCATGACGGACAGATCGGAAACGATTTCGGGGAGGAAAGAAGACGAACCCGGATCCCATTACTAGGGCTGGGTTGGGACCGGGCGGTTTCCGGGTCCCAGGAGAACGACGCCGGGCTTCCAGCCAGCGGCTTCTGATGCGTCCAACTCAGCGAAGGCCATGATGGTCAGGCGATCACCCGGCTGGCCCAGTCGGGCCACCGCCCCATTGAGTTCAATCACCCCGGAGCCGCTGGGACCAACGATCACGTAGGTCTCCCATCGCGCACCATTGGCCAGGTTGCTGCACAAAATACGCTCGTAGGGATGAAACCCCGCCTGCTTCATCAGGTCCTCCGCAATGGTCAGGCTGCCTTCGTAGTCCAGGGAAGCCCCCGTGACAGTCGCACGATGAAGTTTGGATTTGAGCAGATGAATGCGCATGGAAAAGGAAGGTGGAACCCGGCGCCGGCGCGGCCGACGAGAACACCACCGACCCCAGCATAATCAATGGAGCCGTTTGCCTTCAAACAATTATCGGGAGGTCGAAATTGACGTGCCCGTTGACCGGTCCGCCCGGGGGCGGCTAGGATTTGCCCGGTTCCAAGGTCAACACAGTCAACGCATCGCACTCGCTTTCTATGGCTACCAAGCACCTCCGGGTCGGCATGATCGGTTACAATTTCATGGGCAAGGCGCACTCCAACGCCTGGCGACAGGTCAACCCGTTTTTCCCCGAATTGGCGGCAAAGGTGGAGTTGGGGACCATTTGCGGGCGCAATGCAGCCGCCGTCGAAAAGGCGCGAGAAACTTTTGGATGGCAGAAGGCGGCAACCGACTGGCGGCAGGTCGTTGAGGACCCGTCGATTGACATCATTGACATCACCACGCCGAACGATACCCACGCCGAAATCGCCATTGCTGCCGCGCAGGCGGGAAAAGCGGTTCTTTGTGAAAAACCGCTGGCCAAGAGTGTTGCCGAGGCCGAGGCCATGGTTGCCGCCGTCAAAAAGGCCGGGGTCGTCAACATGGTCTGCCACAACTACCGCCGCATACCGGCGGTCGCTTTTGCCAAACAGATGATTGAGCGGGGTGAATTGGGCGACCGCATTTTCCACTATCGCGCCCGCTACGCCCAGGACTGGATTGCCGATCCCAATTTTCCGCTCGTCTGGCGACTGCAAAAGGAAATCGCCGGCTCAGGCACCCACGGCGACATCAATGCTCACATCATTGATATTGGACGGTATCTGATCGGGGAATTGGATGAGGTTTGTGGAATGATGGAAACCTTCGTCAAACACCGCCCGCTCCTGGCGGCCACCGGATCCGGCCTCGGGGCCTCCGCGTCGCAGCAAATGGGTGAGGTCACCGTGGACGACGCCGTCTCCTGGATTGGCCGTTTTAAGAACGGGGCCTTTGCCAACCTGGAAGCCACTCGCTTCGCTCACGGTCGCAAGAATCACATCACGTTTGAAATCAACGGCAGCAAGGGATCATTGAGTTTTGATTTTGAGGACATGAACCGGCTCAAGTACTTCAATGCCGGGGATCCCCAGGGAACCCAGGGGTTCCACGACATCCTGATCACCGATGGCAGCGTTCATCCGTACCTGAAAGCCTGGTGGCCCGGTGGTCATATCATCGGCTATGAACATACCTTTGTGAACACGTTCGCCGATTTCGTCAGCGCCATCGTTTCAGGACACAGTGTCCAACCGACCTTCGAGGACGGGTTGCGCAACGAAGAGGTGCTGGCAGCGATTGAAGAGTCATCGGCCAGCCGCCAGTGGGTGAAATTGAAGCATTGAGGCCGGAACGCTTTGCTTCCTCCCCGGAAGACCTGCAGCCGCGCAACGTAGCGCAGGTCTTCAAACCTGCCGTGCCGTCGACCAGTCGGGTAGCCTTGGGACAGGGTCCAGCCCAGCCGACAGGAATGTCGGCGCTGCGGCGAGGTAGTCGGCTCCCGGAGAGCATTCCTCTTGCAGCGTCCAAACGCTCCCGGTTCACTGCGGCGTGTTTCCCAAGCCGTCTGCCATTCAGGAGCGATCCCGTTACAAATGGTGGGTCGTCTTCATGCTCTGGTGGGTCTGCTTCTTCAACTATGCGGACCGGCAGGGGGTGTCCGCCGTTTTCCCTGAGCTGGAACGGCACTTTCATTTCACCAAATCCGAATTGGGACTGATTGGATCCGCTTTCATG
>CAIPFS010000425.1 GCA_903864375.1 uncultured Verrucomicrobiota bacterium | reverse complement strand
TGACACTTGGTCAGGCGGGTCGCATCTCCGGAGTCTCACCCTCGGACGTCTCCATGGTCATGGTCTGGCTCCGAAGGCAGAACCGGATGGCAAACGACGCCCCGTCCGACCTGGTCTGTGCAGCCGAGGAACATACCGATGGCCCTGCCGGGCACTCCCAATGCTGTGGGGACTTATGATCAAGAGCGGGAGGTTGAGGTTCACCGGCAAAGAGCTCCTGCCCGAAAATTTTCCGGGAAGGAACCTGACGCGTCGTGTTTCTCTCTCTGAATTTTGCGCCTTCGCGGTTGCCTGCGAAATAGATGACTTTGGCCGCACACGTTGCCACTAAGCCACGAAGGTGCGAAGAAGCATGAGGCCCAGGGGTGGCATCGGAGGCTCTCCGGACCGCCGCTGCTCACCAAGAAGTTCGCCCTACCATGGTTTTGTGAATGGTCGACGTAAATAATTGTGTACCAAATACATAGGTAGGGCTCGGCTCCTGCCGAGCCTCGGGCGGTTGGAACCGCGTCCGTTCCGCAGAGGAGAAGCCAATAGGCTGTCCGCAGGACCGGGCCTCTAGCGGTTCAAACCACGCACATTGCGCACAGGCGAAGCCGATGGGCCGTCCGCAGGACCGGGCCTCTGGCGGTTCAAACCACGCTTTGACCTTCGTCGTCGCCTTCAGCAAGGTGCAGCGAATCATTCCATGCGCCTCCTGACCCATTCTGTGGCCCGAATTCTCGGACTGCTGGCCCTGTCGAGTACCCTTATGGGTACCGACCTCCACAACGCGGTGGTGGTGGCTCCTCCTGAATTGACGGCAACCGAGCGCAAAGCAGTCGCCGTACTGGTGGAAGAGGCCGAAAAGCGCACCCATGTCCGATGGCCGGTGGTGGATACCTGGCCAGCAACCAATGCCACCGTTATCGCCGTGGGCGAAACCACCCGACGGGAGGCGGTCGCCGGACCTTTCGCCAACGCATTGAAGGGAACCACCGGTCAGGCAGCCGCCGAAGGGTATGAAATCCACCAACGCAGTGCCAACGGCACGACCGCCGTCCTGGTTCTCGGAGCCGATGCGCGGGGCATCCTGTATGGCATCGGACGTTTGCTGCGTGAAATGTCCCTGAGCCCGGAGCACGCTGATTTGCCCGACGGCTTTGATCTCGTCTCTGCGCCGAAAACCCGGTTGAGAGGCCATCAATTGGGATATCGTCCCAAGTGCAATTCCTACGACGCCTGGGACCTGGCGACCTGGGAGCAATACATCCGCGATCTGGCCATCTTCGGCTGCAATGCGATTGAGCTGATACCTCCCCGATCGGATGACGATGCAACGAGCCCGCATTTCCCCCTGCCCCCGCAGGAGATGATGGTGGGGATGTCCCGAATCGCGGCCGACTACGGCCTCGACGTCTGGATCTGGTACCCCGCCATGGACCCGGATTACAGCCAACCCGCGACCGTGGCCGCGGCCTTAAAGGAATGGGCCGAGGTGTTCCGCGTGCTGCCCCGGATTGACGCTGTCTTCGTACCAGGCGGCGACCCGGGGCATACCAAGCCGGAACACCTGATGAAGCTGCTGGAGCAGCAATCAATAACGCTTAAGAAATATCATCCAAAAGCTGGAATCTGGGTTTCCCCGCAGGGATTCAACCAGACCTGGATGAATGAATTTGTGGACATCCTGAAGAGTGGGTCGGCCGACTGGCTCGGAGGTGTCGTCCACGGTCCCCAGGTGCGCGTGAGCCAGTCGGAGCTTCGCCAACGCATTCCTTCAAAATTCGCCATCCGGCTGTATCCGGACATCACCCATTCGCGCCAATGCCAGTTTCCGGTACCGGATTGGGATACGGCGTTCGCCACCACCGAGGCCCGCGAGTGCATCAATCCAAGGCCTGTGGATGAATCCATCATTTTTCATCACACGGCTCCGGGCACGGTGGGCTTCATCTCCTATTCCGAGGGGTGCAACGATGATGTGAACAAATTTATTTGGTTGGGACTGGGTTGGGATCCTGAGGCGGCGCCGGTCACAGTATTGCGGGATTTCAGCCGCTGGTTCATCGGGCATGAGGATGCGGAGGGATTCGCCCAGGGGCTTCTGGCATTGGAACGGGCCTGGCGCGGACCGCTCATCGCCAACGACGGCGTTGAGACCACCCTGGCCCAGTTTCAGGCCCTCGAAAAATCGGCATCACCCGCCCGACTTCGAAACTGGCGGTTCCAGCAAGCTCTGTTTCGGGCCTACTATGATGCCTATTTGCGGAGACGGTTGATCCATGAGACAGCCGTGGAAGAGGAGGCCGTGGCGCGGGCACGGGCGACATCGGTTAACGAGGGCACACTTCCCGCCATGACGGCAGCGGAGGTGGTTCTCGAACGATCGACCCGTGTGCCCGAATCCGGGGCGGCACTGCGGCAACGGATTCAGGAATTGGGTGAGGCCCTGTTTCAATCCATCGGGATGCAGTTGAGTGTCGCCAAATATCAGGCGATAGCCATCGACCGGGGGGCAGCACTCGACACCCTCGATTTCCCGCTCAACAACCGGCGCTGGCTGGTGGACCAGTTTTCCCGGATTCGAACGTTGAGCACGGAAACCAACCGTCTGGCGGAGCTCCAACGGGTCCTTCATTGGAGCGATCCCGGTCCGGGTGGATTTTACGATGACCTTGGAAATCCCGGGCGGCAGCCTCATCTGGTCAAGGGAGTGGGATTTCAGGGAGATTCGGGATCGTTCACCGTGCCGCGATCCGATTGGGAGGAGGATATTGTGTTGGACGACGACCAGGAAACGCCGCCGGGCGCGCGGAGGATTTCATGGATGGACCATGCTGAATCGCTTTACGACGCACCGCTGCGGATGCACTACGACGACCTGGATCCCCAGGCGACGTATCGGGTTCGAGTGGTCTATGCGGGCGACGCGCCCAAGAAGACCATTCGCCTGGAGGCGGGAGGCGGATTGGAAGTGCATCCATTCATCACCAAACCCTGGCCGTTCAAACCGGTCGAATTCCCGATTCCGCCGGCTGCGACTGCCGGAGGTCAACTCGATCTGGCGTGGTACGGCGAACCGGGCCTGGGCGGTAATGGACGCGGATGCCAGGTTTCGGAGGTGTGGTTGATCCGCGAACCATCCAGGAACCGTTGACCGGGCCATTGGCTCCGTTGCCTTACGAAGTCATTGAGGTGTAGGGCATTGAAGGCGGGATTGGACACGTCGGGGGTTCTGCGGTTGCTGCTCGGGGAGCCCCCGGTTCAGTCCGCACGAGCAGTGACATTCCTGGATGAACTGTCGCACGGCGGCCATCACGCCTTGATCTCGGATTTGGTGGCGGTCGAGGCCTGTTTTGCTCTACAGCACCGCTACGACGTCTCGAAACTGGACGCACTACAGGGTTTGCGGGATTTGTTCACTGCCGGCGAAATCAAACCGCTTGGAGCCGTCGCTGAGGTGTTGGCGACCAGGGGGCCGGCATCCGCAAAACCTGGATTCGTAGACCAGCTGATTCATGGAGCCTACTCCGAGGTCGCCGATGAAAGGGTCACCTTTGAAAAGGCAGCCGGTATGTTGAGTTCCGTACGGGTGCTTTAACGTCAGCGATTTGGTTGCGCGGCACATTCCGGCAAAGGACGAAGTTGGCGGAGGTGGCACGACGTACCCATTGCCAGCGCGGTGAGTTCTTGTCTCGCCAAGAGACGACGGTTGGGGGATGCATGAGTAGTGCAGGCCGTAGTCGGCTTCCAGGTCAACGGACTTTTGACGAACGGACGACGATGAAGACTTCCAAGATCTCGGTTTCCCCCCACTTCCTGGCGTTGGTGGCTCTCACATGGGGTTCGGTCGCAACCCACAGGGCGGTTGCCCAGGTGCCGCTGATCCTTTTCACCAACAATTTCAATTCCTTGTCGGGTGCGGCCCCGGGTTACAGCTATGGCGATGTCGCCAATGTCACCCGCACCTACGCCAGTGGCGTGGGAGTGGATGGTTCCGTGGGAGTCCGGATCACCTGCGACTTTGTTCCCCCGGGAAAAGGCTTCGGAGGGGTTGCGTATCAATATCAGAATGGAGCGGTCACCGGGAACACGAATACGGACCTCAATAACTACATCCTCTCCTTCGACGCCCGGGCCAATCGAAACGGTGGTGGACTTCAAATCATCCTGCAAACGTGGTCGGGCAGGGGTTTCAGCGGCACCGGTCCCCTGACAAGTTCCTCTCTGAGCGATGTCATTCTGGGGGACTCGAACGTCTTAACCCATTGCACCATCAATCTGGGGACCCAATTGCGATCAGGAGCGAGCGCCACGGCCCAGACCTGGCAGATTGCGTTCGTCCTGGACGAGGCGTACTTCGGCGGTCCGGGTGTCTCAAACCAGCTGATCATCGACAATATTGCCGTGACCATGGGTGGGCCCACCTGGAAACCCACCGATTCATTGCGTTCGGCCCGCGATTATCACAATTCAATGACGCTTCTCACCAATGGGACCGTGTTGGTCGAGGGTGGCCTGAATGGTGGCACGCTGGCGACGGCGGAGCTGTATGATCCCGTCGCCGGCCTATGGTTGTTGACCGGCTCGCTGCACCACGCCCGGGATTATCAGACGTCGACCCTGCTGGCAGGTGGAAAGGTCCTGGCGGCGGGCGGCTACAATTCTCCATTCGAGGTGGGCGCCACGGAGGTCTATGATCCGCTTGCAAAGACATGGTCCGACACGGGAGCGCTGAACACGCCGCGCTTCAGTCACACCGCGACCTTGCTCCCCAATGGCCAGGTGCTGATCGCCGGCGGTGTCGGTCAGGGGAACTTCTTACGCAGTGCGGAATTGTATGATCCCGCGAGTGGCCAATGGGTATTTACCGGCTCAATGACGACCAACCGGGTGTTCCATACTGCGACCCTTCTTACCAGCGGGAAGGTTCTTGTGACCGGTGGGCAATACAACGCGGAACTAACCCATGCGGAGTTGTACGATCCCGTTGCCGGACAATGGACTGCGACAGGTCCAATGCATGTAGCCCGGGAAAATCACACGGCGACCTTGTTGCTCAACGGAAAGGTATTGGTGGCGGGTGGCGGCAGTTCCAGCGCCGAGCTGTACGATCCGGTCTCTGGAAGCTGGTCGATGACCGGTGCGATGAGGATCCGACGCACCTATCATACCGCCACGCTTCTGCCCAACGGCAAGGTGTTGGTCGCAGGAGGTGGACCGGCTGCCTTCAATCAGGCGGAGCTGTATGACCCGATCGACGGACAATGGTCGCCGACGGTTTCCTTGAATACCGGACGCTGGTATCACACCGCTGTGTTGCTCAACACCGGTAAAGTGCTGGTCGCCGCCGGAGCTGACCCCGGCTACGCCCCACTCGCCAGCGCTGAATTGTATGAAACGGCGATCCTGACCGGATTGCCCTTCGTTCCCATCCATCCGCAACGATCGTCGACTGGAGTTTTTCAATTCGTCTTCACGAATATCCCGGGTGCAAGTTTCAATGCCTATGTCAGCACAAACCCGGCACTGCCGGACAACCGTTGGACGGGCGTTGGTTCCATCACCGAGATTTCTCCGGGCCGGTATGAGTTTAACGATCCTCTGGCGACCAACAGACCGATCGGTTATTACCGGGTCGTGACGCCATGAACCGGTTGGGTAATCCCACTGCCATGCAACAGAGCCGGGGGTTTCCAGCCTTCCAACTCAATGCCCTTTGCCCGCCAGGGCGCCTCTCGCGAAGGCCATTGAAATAAAGTCGTTCCCTGCATCCTCTGAGCTCTCTGAGTGCTCTGTGGTCGGACTCTCGCTCTCTGTCCTGAGGATCAACCGCAGAGAGCCCAGAGAAAGAAGGATGGGTCATGGGTCCGATGGTCACCGGCCCAAGCCGCAGGCGGACCGAACGACGCGCGTTCAACAAAAGCGAAGCGAATAGGCCGTCCGCAGGACCCTGTTTCGTTCCGTTGAACCCATGACGTTGGCTTCACTCCTGGATCCGGTTTCGGAGCCGAAGGAAGGGGCGTTCCACGGCGAAGTAGAGGGCCGCTCCAACCACCAGAATCGAGGCACCGACGGCCAGCATGGCCCAGAAGGATGACGGTGCAATCCCTTGCTTCGAGAAAACGTCCGCCATGAAATGA
>CAIPFS010000424.1 GCA_903864375.1 uncultured Verrucomicrobiota bacterium | reverse complement strand
GTACAGGTGCCCTCAGATTGAACCACAGAGGACCCAGAGAACACAGCTCGCGACATCCTCCTCCTCTGAGCCCTCTGTGCCCTCTGTGGTGCTATTCCTCGTACAGGTGCCTTCAGATTGAACCCCAGAGGACTCAGAGAACACAGCTGGCGACATCCTCCTCCTCTGAGCCCTCTGAGCTCTCTGTGGTCTATTCTCCAGTGCCGATCGGATTTTGCGGTCCGCGCCGACTCTCCTGTCGGCTGCGGCTCGGTGGCCGATTCATGGAGAGGAATGCCGACTTCAAAACGCAAAACACTCGCAGCCGAGGCCGAAGAAGCTTGCATATCGGTTGCTGGAGGCCTTGACGCCTGCCAACAGCTGATGAGCGGCATGGTCACAGCCATGATGGCGGCAGTTGGAGTCGTGCTGATGTTCTTGGGCAACCGGTACGCCCGCCCGCGCGGCCTTGCGGATGTCCAGGGGCGAACCATAGCCACCAAAAACACGGATAGGTGACCATTCGGGCAGCACTGGGATGGTGGGCGGAGCGTGAGGGGAGAATTCATTGGTCGCATGAACCACCTTTCCGCCGACGATGGTGAGCACCGATTCGATCCCTTTTATTTCCTCCTCCGGCACCGAAAAAAAGTCGTCGGTCAGCACGGCCAGATCCGCGAGCTGGCCGGGAGCGAGCCCGCCTTTTTTCCCATTCTCGCTCGAAAACCAGCTGCTCCCCTGCGTGTAGAGCCGCAGTGCCTCCTCCCGGGTGAGACACTGATGGTCAGGATACATGGGAACGCCTCCGACGGTCCTGCCGGTGGTGAGCCAGTAGAGGGAAACCCAGGGATTGTAGCTGGCCACTCGCGTTGCGTCCGTCCCTGCCCCGACGGGAATGCCCAGTTCGAGCATCCTCCGAACCGGCGGTGTGCGTTCGGCGGCCTCCCTGCCGTAACAGGCCATGAAATATTCCCCCTGGAATGCCATGCGATGTTGCACGGCGATGCCGCCACCGAGCGCGCGGACCCGCTCGAGGTTGCGGTCGGAAATCGTCTCACAATGATCCAGGAACCAATGGAGTCCCGTGAAGGGTGTGTCGCGATGGACCTCCTCGAAGACGTTCAGGAAACGGGTGATGCTCTCGTCATAGGTTGCGTGAAGTCGGAAGGGCCATTTGTTGGAGGCGAGCAGGCTCACCACATCCCTCAATTCACTTTCGAGCGAATCCGGCAGGGTGGGCCGCGGCTCCAGGAAATCTTCGAAATCCGCAGCACTGAACACGAGCATTTCACCGGCACCGTTGCAGCGGTAATAGTCATCACCGACACCTGGACCGGTCATCTTGATCCAGCGCACAAAATCCTCCCGTTCCGCCTTTGGCTTTTGCGTGAAGAGATTATAGGCCACGCGGAGGGTCATTTCGCCGCGACGGTGGAGCTCCTCGATGACGGCATAGTCCTCCGGATAATTTTGAAAGCCACCGCCGGCATCGATGATGCTGGTGAGCCCGAGACGGTTGAGTTCGCGCATGAAGTGGCGCGTGGAATTCAATTGATACTCCGGCGGGAGCTTGGGGCCCTTCGCGAGCGTCGCATAAAGGATGCTGGCGTTGGGGCGGGCGAGCAGCAGGCCCGTGGGATTGCCTCCGGCATCGTGCTGGATTTCACCACCGGGCGGATTGGGGGTTTCCCGCGTGTAACCCACGGCTCGCAGGGCCGCCCGGTTCAGCAGCGCCCGGCAGTAGAGGTGCAGGATGAAGACTGGTGTCTCCGGCGCAGCAGCATTGATTTCCTCCAGCGTCGGCATCCGACGCTCGGCAAATTGGAATTCACTCCAACCGCCGACCACGCGCACCCACTGCCCGGGCGGCGTCCGTTGAGCCTGCTCTTTGAGCATTCGAAGCGCATCGGCAACGGAGGGCACACCGTCCCAGCGCAATTCCATATTATAGTTCAGTCCGCCGCGAATGACGTGCAGATGGGAATCATTCAATCCGGGAATGACGCGCCGGCCCCTGAGATCGATCGTCCTTGTGTCCGGTCCGCTCTCGTAACTCTCCGCGTCGTCGACCGCCAGAATCCGTCCATCCCGAATGGCCAGATTGGATGCCTCGGGGTACAGGGGATCGAGGGTGGTGATCCGTCCATTGTACAGGATCAGGTCGGCAAAGGCTGGGGAGTCCATTGGCATGATGAGGGTCGGTGGGATTTGGTGCTGAAATTCATTCTCCCTGCTTCAGATCGTTGTGCGCCGCCGACCGCAACGCCGGTGCGACGCGACTTCCCAGCAGTTGGATGGAGTTCAGAAGTCTTGCGTGCGGCAGTGCGCCAACGTCCATTTGGAGGCTGATCCGTGAAATGCCACCCAACGCGGCACTGTGTTCGAGAATCTTATCTGCAACCTCCCGGGGACCGACGACGAGCAGCGCCCCATGCCTGCCGACCAACGCATTGAAATGAGCTCGGGTGACCGGCGGCCACCCCCGTTCCTGGCCGACCTGGGTGAAGGCACGGGCGTAACCGGGAAAAAATTCCTCCACCGCCTGTTCCGTGGTGTCGGCGACATAACCCAGGGCATGGACGCCAACCTTCAGAATCCCGGGATCATGACCAGCGCGAAGGCCCGATTGGCGGTAAAGGTCCACCAGGGGCCGGAAACGGCGGGTTTCGCCGCCAATAATCGCGACCATCAAGGGCAGACCCAACGTTCCCGCCCGGGCAAAGGACTCGGGAGTTCCGCCCACACCGAGCCAGATGGGAATTGGATCCTGCATCGGTCGCGGATAGACCCCCTGGCCGGTGAGCGCAGGGCGATGTCTGCCCGTCCAATGCACCTTCTCGTTCGCCCGAATCTTCAGCAGCAATTCGAGCTTCTCGGCAAAGAGGGAATCGTAGTCCTCCAGACGCAGACCAAAGAGTGGAAACGATTCAATGAATGAGCCGCGGCCGACCACCATTTCCGCCCGACCCGCCGACAGCAAATCGAGCGTGGCAAACTGCTGGAACACGCGGACCGGGTCGGCGGCGCTCAACACGGTGACGGCGCTGGTCAGACGAATCCGTTCGGTTTGAGTAGCGGCCGCAGCAAGAATGACCGGTGGGGCCGAATCCAGAAATTCCTGACGATGATGTTCACCGATGCCGAAGACGTCCAGGCCGGCGCGATCGGCCGCCTGAATGCGCTCCACGAGTTGCCGCAAGGCCAACGAAGGATCACCCGCCACGCCGGCAGCATCCCTGGTGAATGCCGTGGCAAAGCTGTCGATGCCGATTTGCATCACGCGGTCCCTCCGGTGCGGGCACCGATGGCGGATCCCGGGACGCCTCGGGCGAAGGGAACCCTCGATCCTGCGGGGGGGTGGAAGGCAGGTAATTTCTGGATGACCATGATGACGGAGCGTGATTAAAAACGAAACGACATCCAGCTCGAAAAATAATTCACATCCCTGCCCGGCGGATTCTCCTGAAGAAAGGCACCCGCAAAAAAATGGGCGTAGTTGATGGTCCAGGTCAGGTGACGCTGAAGCCGCCATTCGATCTGGGTCGTGGCCTGCGATCCGACATACCGCGAGCCACCGTTTGTGCCCGTTCGCACCGGAGTCTGACTGATATTATAAACGCCGTCGTGGACACTTTCGCGCCAGAAAAAATCAATGTCGGCATTGAACGTCAGGTTTTTCACCGGGTGCAGCTCCAGCGAAGGATGAACGTCGATGTGATTCTGCGGTCCGATCAGTCCCGATTCGGCAAAATAGGCCCCCCTCGGGAAAAGCGGATTGAACGTTTGCAAATCCCCGTCCCTGGAATTGCGATCACCGCTGGTCACATCCGCCTTCAAACCGGTCCGCGGGGACCAGGGTGCCTGGAGGAAGGTGTAGCCAATATCGCTGGCAGCGGTCCATGCCAGGATGTCGTGGCTTCCGAAGGTGCCAAACTGACCGACAAATTCATGGTTCCAATCCCAATTCGAACGCCGTCCCCAAAGCCGGGTACCGACCGAATGCCTCCGCTCCGGTGCGGTCCCCTGCGCGTAGGTGGCTGAATGTCGATCGATGCCGAGGTAGTAGACATCGATCCGGCCGCCCGGGACAGGGGAGTAGGGTGTGACGCCGTAGAAACCCCAGAATTTTGTGCCCGGATCGGGATCGTCGTCGAACACACCGGTCTTGAGTCGCACGGGCCGGGTGGCAAAGGCATCCCACTGCCAGCCTTCCAACACGAGCGTTGCGCGAACGCCGTCAAACGTCCGGCGGAGGTTGGGCGAATCGCGCACTGACACGAGGCGCTGGGATCCGAACGCCAGCTCCTGACGTCCGGGCCGAATCGTCAGGGTGTTGGTGCCGCCGACCGGAATCCGCGCATCCACGAACAACTGATGGATGTCGAATGCGTCGCGGTCCGTGGGACGGGGACCGCCATTGCGTCCGTCCTCAAGGCCGCTTTGAAACTCCGTGAAGAGTCGGAAGTGATCACCCGCATGGGCGTCTGCACTCAACAGGAACCGCTGCAGCAGGTAACCATTGTCATCCTGAACACCTTTTCCCCAGTTTGCATTGTCAAAGTATTCGTACCGCTCCCGCACCTCGCCGCCGAGCGTCAACCAGGCGGACGCATCCCCGTTCAAGGGGACAAACTTGATGGAGTCGAGAAAATGGGTGCGGGGCTGCGAACCGCGCCAGATGGACCAATCCTCGTCCTGACGCGAAAGCTTGAAGGCAGGGATTTCCTCCGAGCCGGCTCTCAGGGTCCAGAATGCGAAAGCACTGATGAGAACAAGAAGTGGTCTATGCATTCCCAGCTCCTTTGGAAACCGGGGTCGTGTTTGAGAAAGCCGCAAGCCATCCGATGGCCAACATGGGTACCGCGGGCGACCACATCCGGAAGAAGGCCGCCGAAAGCGCTCCGAGAGCCGCCCCGATGAGAAAGCCAGCCAGGACGATTCCAGTCCGCCGGAAGCGAACCTG
Source organism: uncultured Verrucomicrobiota bacterium (assembly GCA_903864375.1). Classification (GTDB taxonomy): domain Bacteria; phylum Verrucomicrobiota; class Verrucomicrobiia; order Limisphaerales; family UBA9464; genus CAILNN01. Next base: position 581 of record CAIPFS010000424.1, on the reverse strand, counting down.
AATCTCGGGCATCTTTAATCCGCGGAACAACGCCACGCCGTCGAGGGTGAACTGGGTGGTATTCCCCGTCATCATCGTGGTCGGCAGGTAGGTATTCAGACCCTCCCGCATCAAGGCTTTTTGAATGCCCATGGCCACTACCGCCGGCGAGGCAATGAGGAACAGCGACCCGGAGGCTAGCGGCTGATGGTCGCCGCCGAGCGCCAGACCCGTGATCAAAAACGCGCCCAGCATGGCGGTCTCGGCGCAGAGCAACACGGACACCACCGACCAGGTCCTCCGGTGTGCCCAGGTTGCCAGGGCAGAGCTGGCGGTGACTGCCACCATGAATACAGCGAGCAACGCCAGCCGAACCCAGACGCCGCCGTCGACGCGACCCGCCAGAGCCGCACCCGCCAGCACGAGATTGCCGGTGACATGCGAGGTGAAAATGCCGGCCAAAAGGATGAAGCCCGCCGTGTCTACAAATCCCGAAACCGCACAAAGGACGAAGCTCGCCAAACCTTCAGGAAGCGACGCCGGTACAGGCTGGGTGGGGGTGGGTTCCATGCTGGATCAACCGAAGAGAGCGATATCCAGGG
>CAIPFS010000423.1 GCA_903864375.1 uncultured Verrucomicrobiota bacterium | reverse complement strand
GAGCGAGTACGTGGCGGCGATTCTGGCGCTGGGGCTGAACTACGCGGCCAGTGAAGCGGAAAACTACCGGGCTGGATTTGGGGCCATTCCCCGGGGGCAATGGGAGGCAGCGGCGGCCTTGGGGATGGGCCGATGGCTCACCATCCGCCGCATCATCCTGCCCCAGGCATTCCGACTGGTGCTGCCTCCGATGAGCAATGATCTGATCGCCATGTTCAAGGATTCCTCGATCGTCTCGGTGATCGCGATTGTTGAATTGACCAAGGAGTATCAAATCCGGGCCAACGACACCGGAGATTATCTGGGACTGGGGCTGATGACGGCAGCCCTCTATTTTGGGATGAGCTATGCGGCCTCCCTCGCCATGCAACGTTTGGAGAGAAAGTTGAACCATGATCGCGGTTAGCCAATTGACCAAGAGTTTTGGCTCCACCTCGGTGCTCCGAGGCGTGGATTTGATCCAGGCCGCCGGAACGGTCACCGCGTTGATCGGTCCGAGTGGTTGTGGGAAGAGCACCTTTCTGCGTTGCATCAATCGGTTGGAGACACCAGACGGCGGCACCATCCATCTCGAAGGCGAACAAGTAACCTCCGAGCGGGGAGAATCCACGCGGACGGATGAGACCCGGCGTCAGCACGCCCGATCCCGCACCGGCATGGTCTTCCAATCGTTCAACCTTTTTCCCCACCTGACGGTGCTGGAGAACATTCTGGAGGCACCGCTCCGGGTGCAACATCGCTCCCGACCGGAAGTGGAGGCCGAGGCCATTCAACTGCTGCGGAAGGTCGGCCTGGAAAACCGCCGCGACTTTTATCCCTCAGCCTTGTCGGGGGGACAGCAGCAACGTGTCGCCATCGCCCGGGCTCTGGCAACAAAACCCGCCCTCTTGTTGATGGACGAGCCCACCAGTGCCCTGGACCCGGAAATGAGGGAGGAAGTGCTGCGGGTCATTCGGGCCCTCAGCGACGAGGGGATGACGATGATGATCGTCACTCACGAAATGGAACTGGCGCGAATGGCCGCCGACGAAGTGGTCTTCTTCGACGGCGGACGGATTGCCGAGTCCGGACCACCGGACGCATTTTTCAGCGCCCCGCGTCTGGATCGGACGCGGGACTTCCTGCGCAGCCTGGGGAGCCGTTAGAAGCTGACCTGCTCGAGAAACTTCAGCGTCTGGGGGATTTGTTCGACCGAGCTGGCTGATTCATCCTCGATGAAATAATACTTCACTCCCGAGGTCTTGGCGGCTTTGAAGATCTTGGGCCAGTTCATCTGGCCGGTCCCCAACGGGACGTCGTTGTTCGGGTCCGTGCCACCATTGTGCTTGCCGGTCTCGACTCCCTTTTTCAGATCCTTGAGATGCATCAGCTCCCAACGGCCCGGGTATTTGAGAAGCCATTCGGCGGGGTCCTGCCCTGGGTAGGTGATCCAGAGGATGTCCATCTGGAAGGTGACAAACGCCGGGTTGGTTTCTTTTAACAGGATGTCCATCGCCAGCTTTCCTGGACCGGCGGCACCGGGCTCAAATTCATAGCCGTGACAGTGGTCGAAGCAGCGGATGCCCGACTTGGCCAGAATTTCGCCCGCCTTGTTGAGGGCGGCAGCGGCGGCGTGTGCCTGCGCCTCGTCGAAGGAACCTTTGTGCGGGATCCAGGCGGTGCCAACGTATTTCAGTCCCAGCGCCTTGGCTTCGGCAGCCACGGCCTCGGTTTCCTGGGTCAGACGCTCGTAAGAGACATGACCGCTGACGGGATTCAGACCGGCGGCCACCAGCAGCGCCCGGAGTTTTTCCGGGGTCTGGTTGTAGAGCCCGGCCAGCTCGACATCGTGGATGCCAAACTTGGCGGACTGCTCAATACCCTGGGGCAGGCTCTTGGTGAAGATGGCCCGAAGGCTGTACAATTGGAGGCCGATGGGCCCCTTGAAGCTGTCACCGGTGCCGACAGCCAGCGCCGAACTCAGCGTGCCGACGGCGGCAATCAAACCGGCGGCATAAAGCATGGAACGTTTCATGGTGGTGCGGAATGGGAACTCCGAAGGGCCGCGTGGGGCAATGGAAATCTTGAAGAGGGGCCGTCGTGGTCCCACACCCTTTCTTTATCGGAATGGCCGAGAGTCGATCGGCATTCCACCCGTGCATCCCCGGGGTCAGGCAGTATATGACCGGGATTGTTTTGAGTGGCCTGCGTCCTCGGGACCGCCGCGGCTCACCAGGAAGTTCGCCCTACCATGGTTTGCTTATTCCGCCGAGGCGGTCCTTACTTGTTCCGCACCCAATCGTCCACGGCCGCGTTTCCCTCCACCAAATCGGCCACCACCGAGGTCCCACGGTGAAAGCTGGAGACTTTCACCATGCCGGCAACCTCGCCATTGCGGACCAACTCAAGGCGTTGACCGAAGGTGGGCAACGGATTGAGCGAGAAGTCGAGTACAACGAACCGCAGGGGAACGTTGACCTGGATGACCCGGCCGATGGTGCCCCCCAACGGGCGAATGGCGGGCACGCCATTCGTTGCCTTGGAATTTCCAGCCGCTGAAAGAGCCCCTGTGTTCGGTTTGGGGGCACTGGAGCATCCGCCGCCCAGGAGGACGAGGACAGCCGCGACGGTCGACAGTCGCATCGACGAGGAGATTCGCAGCATTATCGAATCTCTTCGCCGAGTTCGACATTCCAATAGGCCAGATCCAGAAAGTGCTTCCACGAATCGTGGACGGGTGCCCCAAAATTGACCTGAATAAACGGCCGCCATTTGGGCCGCTTCGGCTTGCGGACCAAGCGCATGCCTGCCTCCGCCGGGGTCCGATTGGCCTTGCGGGTGTTGCAGGGAATGCAGGAGCAGACAATGTTTTCCCACGTGGTGGGGCCCCCTCGATCCCGGGGAATCACATGGTCAAGGTTCAAATCCTTCCGATCGAACACGCCTCCGCAGTACTGGCAGGTGTTCTTATCGCGCTCGAAGATGTTGTGCCGGGTAAACTTGACCTCTTTTTTGGGAAGCCGGTCAAAAACCATCAGGCGTATCACCCTGGGAATGCGGAGCTTGAAGGCAATTGTCCCGATGGTTTCGTCGTCATGACGGGAATTCTGGGAGAAATGGCGCCACTGACGGAAGTCATAGGTCTTGAAGTCCCCCTGGCCATCTCCATCCACCACCTCGGCATGCTGTTCGAAGAGAAGCGTCAGCGCCCGTCTGACAGAACAGACGTTGACTGCCTGCCAAAGGCGGTTCAGGACAAGAACCTGCTGATTCAAGGCGAAGCTCATGGTCAAGATCGGCGG
>CAIPFS010000422.1 GCA_903864375.1 uncultured Verrucomicrobiota bacterium | reverse complement strand
TGCCCCCGCACCCCCGGGTCATCTTCACCACCGCCTACGATCAGTTTGCCCTCAAGGCATTTGAGTTGAATGCACTGGATTACCTGCTCAAACCCGTGGAACCCGCCCGCCTGGCGGCATCTCTTCGGCGGATTTCAGGTGGAGCGGTGACCCGACCCGCCCAGGACGCGGCCAGGCTATTGGACGAAGCAGCCAAGGTGTTTGTGCGTCAGGACGACCGGTGTTGGTTCATTCCGGTTCGAACCATCCGGTTGATTGAATCGGAGGGGAACTACAGTCGGCTTCATTTCGGTGGGGAAGCGGCGATGATTAACCGGTCCCTCAATACCTTGGAACAACGACTTCCGGGCCATCTCTTCATCCGGGCCAACCGGGCCCAACTGATTAATCTGGATTTTGTCGTGCACGTCACGCCGTGGTTCAGCGGGGGAATCAAGGTCCGCTTGCGCGGGGGACCCGAGGTGGAGTTTAGTCGAAGGTCCGCCCAGGAGTTTCGTGACCGCATGAGCTTCTGATCTGAATTCGATCGCGGCGCGGGTCGACCAATGGATCAAAAACCCGATGGATCACCCCCACACGGATTTTGGGGCAAGCCACCGGGGGCCCCACTCAGGGCCAAATATAGTCCCGTTCAGTCCGTGGCTGTATCATCATTCAGTTCTCAATCACGGAGCGGGTCCGGTAAAATCGACGGGTTGTATTGGTGTTCGGCGCATCGGTGAACGGGAGGGTCCAGACCACGTTGGTCCGAATCGGCATCCAATGCTCCAGGTCACTCGACGCCTCGAGAATCTGGGGAGAACCGACGGGCGGGCTGACCCTCAGTTCCTGATGCGCGTGCCGCGTTCGCAAATGCAGGGACCGCAGCGCCTCGGGCACGCGGACGTAAGTGTTGGTCACGCCCTCCGCGATGAAGTTTACCGATTCAGCCGGGCCATGGGCGTTGGCCTTGAATTGGAGGAAGAAAGGGAGTTCGTTGATGAAGAAGGTGTCGTCGCTGGATGGATAGAGCGTGACCACTGTGGCACCCAGGCTTTCCAGTGTGGCAGCCAGGTGACCCTGCTGAAGGCCGATCTCAAAGGCATCGCCATCCAGGGCAAAGCGCCCGGTATATCCCTTGAGGGTTTCCACAGGGACCGTCGCTGGGATCGGAGCCTCATCCAAAGGAAAGTCCGCAGCCAGCAGGTGAAACCCCAAACGGGTGATTCCATACTCAGAGTTGGACAGGATGATGACACCCGTTTTTTTGTCGGGATTGATTCCGGCAAAACTCGTGAAGCCACCCACCTGTCCATTGTGCCAGACCATATCGGACGAACCGACGGCATTGTGGAACCAGGCCAGGCCGATTCGATTTCCCTGGTCGTCCGAAAACCGGAGCGCCTGGGCATTGGTCATCGCTGGATAAAGCGGCGTGGATAGAATTCCCGCATTGGCCTCCACGAATCGCGCCAGGTCCCTGGGAGTGGAATAAAGCCCGCCAAAGGAGGCTACCGGCAATTCCCACGGCTGGGAATCCACCACCCCCGAATACCCTTTGACCAGGCGGGCGGCCATCGACGGGCTCAGTTGGGTTGAAGTGTTGGTCAATCCCAATGGATTCAATAGCCGCTCCTCCAATAGTGCGGGGTAGGTGGTTCCGACCCGGTTCGCCAGGGCATGTCCAAGGAGTCCAAAGCCAAAATTGGAGTACTCATGTTCTGTCCCCGGCTTGCGGATGAGTTCCGTGCCACTGATGCCGGCGTAGAGTGCCGGTGTATCGAAATCGGCATACGGATTGGCTGTATCTTCGGTGACGAAATTGTCCGGCGTGGTTGGCAATCCAGCGGTGTGTGTTGCCAAATCCAGAAGGGTGATTGAGCGTCCCTCCCAGGAGGGGACCTTGACCCCACTCGGCAGGTACTTTTCCAAAAGATCGGTTTCTGCGACTTCACCCCGTGAAATTAAATCCGCCATCAGGTCTCCTGTGAATAGCTTGGTCACCGAGGCGATTTGGAAGACGGAGTCCTCATTCATCACGTCGTTGCCCTCGAGGGAACCGCGCCCGAAACTATAGAAGCTCGTGCCGTTGGTATCGATCAGGCCGACAACAATTCCAACGCTGAGTTGGTGCGTGATTCGTTTCTCAATCTCAACCCGGACATCGTCGGGCAATGCCGGGACAGCCAAAAGAGAATCGAAGCCGTGGACGCTGAAAAGAGCGATGCCGGCGTAGAGACAGGACAGACGATAATGCAATTTCACAATAACAGTGGGTTCAGTTCTTCGGATTCGGTTGCCCTTGGGCATCCATTTCCTCGCCGCCAGTGGTAAGGCGTTCAGGTCGAATTGAAGTCGTCTTTTCCATCAGCGGTCTTTTGCGGTGATGAACGGTCATTGCCGCACCGTTTATCGGGGCGCCCCTGAGTCGATGGGGCGGAAACGGTGGTAGGACCTGTCCCAACATCTGCAAATGCCTCTGGAAACAAAAACACACTAACCCTATTGACTCACTAGAGTATTTAGGTTCTACTCAACCCGTAGCGAGTCTTCCCCAAGCTTGGGGTGACTGAATCGTCCCTGAATAGTTTTGACCGTTCTGACCGGACCTCCGGAAGTGCCGGCTGATGAACAGCCTCCACTTATGACCAACAAAATGGGTGCCCTACGAATTTCGGGCACTGTGATTTGCACCGTTCGTCGAACGACCGCCTCGGGTTGTCCCTCACTCTGCATTCCGCCGAATCGATTGCCGTCGTGTTGTTCGACCCGACGGGAAATCGGTGACGGAATGACCTGATCGCCAAATCAGGCCTCCGCCGGTTCCCTCCGAAGTTTACCACGCTGGACCGTCCGAAACGGTTCGGTCGGGATGACTCGTCGTCTCTTATCGTCAGTGTAATCTCCTAATGATTGATTCCATGAACCTTCCTTCAACTGCAGTCTCCTCTCCGACCGACGGCAGGCGTCGTCCGACGGTCGCCGCGTTCACCTTGATCGAACTGCTGGTGGTGATCGCCATCATCGCCATTCTGGCGGGCATGCTTCTCCCTGGACTGGCCAGGGCCAAAGGGAAGGCGCAAGCGGCCTACTGCCTGTCGAACCTTCGCCAATGGTCCATGGAATGGGCCATTTATACCGATGAAAACCGGGATTCGTTTCCCACCGGACGCAATCCCGACGGGTCGATTTCCGAGGCCGCTCGTGGGGCGTGGTTCAACTCTCTCCACCGCCAGATCGGGCAACGCAAGCAGTTGCTGACCTGCCCGATTGCCGTCAACCGGCGTCCCTCGGTGGATGGTGGTGCCGGCTTTGAGGACTACGGAGGAATCAAGTATTCCTACATCATGGCGCAGGGCCAGTATCAGGATGGTGAATCGGCCAGCTATGGCGCCAATCTTTGGATGTACAACGCCCAGGAAGACATTCAGGGACGCCCCCAGGAACTCCATTGGGGTCGCCCATCCTCCGCCCAATTCACGACGGAGACCCCGCTGATGGGGGACTCCATGTGGCGTGGGGGAGGCCCATTCTACGGGAACCGCATCGCGTACAGCCCCAGCCAGACGGCGGGTGCCTACTCTAATCCCGGAAGCTATGCGAGCTATGAGATGGAGCATTTTGCTGTTCCGCGACATGACGGCAAGCGAACCCAATGGGTGTTCTTTGACGGCTCAGCCCGGAGCGTCCGGGTCCGGGACCTCTGGGCTCTGCGATGGCATCGCCAGTGGGACCCGGACTACTACAAAACCGCAGTTGTTTTTCCCGCCTGGTTGCGCTGACCGATGGCGAATCCGTTCAAAAAGACACCGTTCCACAAACCCTTTCTTAATTCCATGTCCGTCCTTCGTCCGTCAGTAAATCTGAAGCAATTCATGGGCCTGCTCCTCGTCGGCATCCTCATGATGAGCACACGCGCCGGTTCCGTGATTCGTCTCTATTATGACGGAATCTCAACCTCTTCGGATCCCACCTCCCTCCGCGTCAGCGTTTCGACTCTGACGAATTCTCCCATCTTTCCAGACGGTCCAACCTTTGAGGAGCAACTGGATGATTTCACCGCCCTTCCCAACACCCCGCTGAAGGCGGGTCTCCAGGGCAAGGATGATTCGGGCGTCGATTTCGGTTCCTTTATCCGGGGATATCTGGAGGCCCCGACCACGGGAAGCTACCTGTTCAATATTGCCAGTTCAGATCAATCATCGCTGTACCTCAGCACAGATGAATCGGTCGATAACAAGAAGCTGATCGCCTATGCTTCGCAATCAGGTGACCCGCTCTTCGGCGGTGCGAACCAGCAGACACGACTTTCAGCTCCGATTCCCCTCGCCCGTGGTCATAAATACTATTTCGAGGTCCTTCACAAGCAGGGCGGTTCCCAAGGTTACATTCAGGTCGGCTGGCAGCGGCCGGACGGAGTCCAGGAGATCATTCCCGCTCTCCACCTCGCTCAATATCCAGTCGACGCATTCCGGGGAACGGGAGATATCAATCAGGCTCCGGCGTTCAATCCCAAAGGGTTCGGTGTTGGAAACCTCGCGGCAACCAACAAACTCAACGAGGGTGCTCCCCTCCTCCTTCAACTGGATGTGGTCGCTGCGCAACCGACGACCTTCACCTGGACCAGCAACAATGTGGTTCTGCCGGGCGAGAACCTCTCTTATCTCAGTCTGAAGCACACGCCGGCGAACCTGGATGGGGTGCGCTACGTCGCCGTAGTCTCAAACGGAAGCGGATCCCTGACGAGTGCTGTGGCTACCGTGTTTGTCACCGCCGATAAGACGCCCCTGACCGTTTTGAGCGCTGACACCGCCGGCAATCCCCAATTGCTGAACATCCTCTTCAGCAAGCCCCTCAATCCATCCACCGCGACCAATCCGGCCAACTATCAAATCAAGGCACTGGGCGGATCAGTGATTTCTGCCAAATCTCTTGCGCTGCTCGCCGACGAACGAACGGTTCAAATTGCTGTAACGACCTCGTTTCAGGCTGGAGTGAATTATCTCGTGGATATCTCCGGGGTACAGGACCAGGCCGTCCAACCGAATGCGGTCAGTCCGAGCCCCACCCAGGTTCCCTTCACCCTGAGCGCATCCAGTGGTGCCACCTACACCTTCAATTCAGGGCGACCGTCCGGGTTTGCCTTCTATGGAGACGCCGACGTCACCACTGCTGGAGGCTACGATAACAGCGGTTACCTCACCTTGACGGATGCGCGGCAAAGCAAAAACGGGGTGATCGTCCTGACCGATCGGCACGACATCGATCAGATCCACCTACATTTCAAGACGCGGATTGGAGATGGACGATCCATCACCGGGACGGATCTTCCCGGCGATGGCTTCAGCGTCAACGTTGCAGCCGACCTTCCTCAGGGAACGCTCAGCCAGCCCGATACCGGCTACCGTCCCGATGTCCCGGGCAACCGGTTGACCGTCTATTTCAATGCTCATCCTCATAGCGCGCTGGATGTCCCGGCGATTGGAGTGCTGCTGAACAATCAGGAGCTGGCCCGGGTGGCGGTGGGGACCAATGGGATTCCGCCCATCACCGCTGATGACGGGCACTGGGCTGAGGTGGATCTTCAAATCTCACGAAACGGCGTGCTTTCACTGGTTTTTGATGGAGTGAAGGTCATCGACAGTCTACCCACCCCGTGGGAAGGCGTCGCCAGTGCCCAAATTGGCCTGGCAGCCCGTACCGAGGGATTCTGGCTGCAGACTCATTGGTTTGACGATCTGTATGTGAATTTTGGGGAGGGCAACGTGGGAGATGTCGGACTCGATTCCTCCAGCGTCCTGGGAGGCACCTTCCCTGAGGGTGCGACCGTCCGTCTTGCCGCCGTGCCGACCGGTGCCGGACCACTCTACTACCAATGGTTCAAGAACAACGCCGCGATTCCGGGCGAAACCAATCGTATCCTGACCTTCCCCGCCGAAGTGGGCAGTGGCGGCAGCTTCAACCTGACGGTCAGCAACCTGTTCAGCAGCGTTAGCAGCACCCCCAAGGAGGTGGTGGTTGTACCCGATCTGACACCCGCGACTCTGCTCTCGGTTCGAGGGGTGGCCGGGGGTGTCAATTCCATCACCCTGACCTTCAATAAACCGGTCGATGCCGGAACCGCCACCGATCTTTCGACCTACCATTCGGCTCTGTTCAACCTCAAGTCAGTTCTGTTGTCCACCGACCAGCGGACGGTGGTCCTGAGGACAACACCTCAGCGGGTGGGAATCACCTACCCGTTGACCATCCGGGGCCTCAAAGACACCACCGCTCAAGGCAACGTCCTGAATACGGACGTGTCGTTCACCGCGGTGTTGACCTACGCCGATGAAATCCTGGCAGACAATCCCACGCGCTACTTCCCCTTTGATGAAACCGTGGGAACCGTCGCCTTCAGCCGCACGGCCATCGGAGACCAGCAGAATACCAATGGCATCTACCAGAATGCCCCGGCCAATCTCGGGGTGTCACCTCTGGTGCCGTCCTCTGGAACGGATCAGTTCGCGGTACAGTTTGTCGCGGCGCAGACCAACTACCTGGTCATTCCCAACGGTGGCGATATTAACGACCTCCGTGGACCCTGGGCGCAGAAGTCATTCGAGTTTTGGTTCAGAGCCAACAGCCTGCCCGGAGCAAACCCTCTTCCTCCAAATGCCTCCCAGGCAGACCAGTTGTACAACTCGACCGTCGGATTGTACGAGGAAGGCGGAAATCTCCGAGGCATCAGCTTCTATCTCCGGCAGGACCCGGCCAACCCGGATCCCAATCGGGCGATTCTCTTCTTCCATGCCTACAACAGTTCCACCGATGGCCCCGGCAGTCCGTTTGGCCTCCTTCAACTGCCGCCGGTGTTTGTGCAAACTCCGATTCAAGCTCACCAAACGTATCATGTCGTGGGTGTGTTCGACGGACGCCCGACGGACCGCAGCGGTGAAATCCGCTTGTACATCGATGGCCAATTGGTCGGGACATCACCCGGAGCTGGTCAAATCTACAATCATAATGGAGATGTCCGGATAGCCAGTGGGAATGCCCGCAGCCATCTTTCTCAAGCTGGAGTCTTCGGGGCCTTCGATGGGGTCATTGACGATCTCTCGCTCTACAATAGCGTTCTTTCAGACGATCGTATCTTCGCTCACCACCGGGCCGGCACCGGTGAAAGTCTGATCGTCAACAATCCGCCCACCGTCGTCTCCTCCGTCGATGCCCACGGCAATCCCGGACGATTGAATGTCGTCTTCAACCAGCCGGTGAGCCGCCAGACGGCCACCAATCTTTCCAATTATGTGCTGAGCCGTTCGGGTGGCGGTCTGCTGACGGTCCAGTCGGCGGTGCTTCTGCCGGATCTGATCACGGTCCAATTGTCCGGATCATTCCAATTCCAGGCCGGCGTCGATTACACGCTGCAAGTCCAACGGGTGGCCGACATTCTGGCACCGGGAAATCAAGTGGCTCCCTCCGCCCTGACGTTCACCTTTGTCACGGCTGGGCCGGTGGGCATCGGTTCGGGAAGTGATCTGGGTGATCGTCAGGTGGTGGAAAACAATCCCGTCCAATTCAACGTCGTTGCCACGGGACAACCGCCCTTCAGCTATCAATGGTATCATCAGGGAGCGCCCATTCCGGGAGCCACCGGGGCCTCCCTGGCCTTCACCGCCCCCTTGACAGCTGCGGGCGATTATACCGTCACGGTGGCCAATGAGTTCAGTACCGTCTCCAGCCAGCCCTCTGTGCTTACCGTTCGTGCTGATACCACCCCACCTCGGTGGATTGGGTTGAAGGGATTGGCCGGAACCGTGAATCAGATCCGGCTTACGTTTGACAAGCCGTTGGATCCCGCGACAGCGACGAATCTGGCAAATTATACCCTGCCCTCGGGTGCCGTCACGGGGTTGAAGCTCCTTGGTGCCTCTCGTTCCAGCGATGGGACCGAAGTCTGGTTGCGGACCTCGCCCCAGACCGATGGACAGACCAATACGCTGGAGGTCCGCGGACTTCGCGACCTCGCCGCCACGCCCAATTCCGTGACCGGAGTCGCCACGTTGGTCTCGGGTATCAGCTACCGGGACGAAATCATTGGTGACGGTGCGGTCCGGTACTGGACGTTTGGAGAAACCAACGGAACCGATTTCCACACACTGGTTTCGAAGTTTGACGTTGCCCTGGAAAACAAGGTGGGGCAGTTGATCGATCATCCAGTTCTCGGTGTTCCAAGCCTGGTGCCCAACCTGCCCAACGATACGGCCATCGCTTTCCATGGTGCCAGCCTGAGCAATCGTGTGGCGCGGCGCGTTTTTGACTCAATGACCTCAAGGGGAGGTTGATTAAGCTACTTTGGTTGCGGGTCGGATAATGGTGGTTTTAGGTTTAGTAGACGGGGTGATTATCTTTTTGTTTTCGGTCCGGCGACGGAGTCGCTGGGCGGTCTTTTTTGCTTTGCGCTGAGCGACTATTTTAGCCCGCAAACCTTGGTGGGCTTGTTCCGGGGTGACGTAGTCGATTCCTGAATGGTAGTGCTCCAAATTGTACCAGGCAATGTAGCTTTCAAAATAGGTGCGCGCCTGGCAGTCATCCAAGAAGCGACCGGGATATGCCGGGGCTCGTTTTACCGTGCTGAATGCCGACTCGATGAATGGATTATCGTTGGGGGTTCGAGGGCGGGCAAACAACTGCGGAAGTCCATGGTCCTCGCAGAGCCGCTGGATAGGTTTTGCCTTCATCTGTCGGCCCCTGTCGCTGATGACTTCGGGTCGGTGTTCCTCGGGGAGATCGAGGATGTTCTCTTCGATGAGGCCCCCTTCCAGAAGCAGTCGGGATTCCTCAGCAGTCTGCTGCCAACTGATGTGCCATTGGATGGCTTTGCGGGAGTACTCGTCGAGAAGCAGGTAGAGGTAAAGGTACATCCCTTTCTGGAAAGTCATCAGATAGCTAATGTCCCAGCACCACCGTTGATTCGGTCCGTCAAGCTCCCTGCGAACGGGGGCCTTGGAGTTACCATTGTGGGCACCACCGGGTCCCCTTGCCGTCATCAGATTCCCGGCCTTGAGAACGCGATAGACCGTCGAAAACGAGGCCTGAAACTGGCCTTTGTCCCCAGCTGTGACGGCCAGGATACGATGGGAAAGGTCGGCATACTCGGCGCTCTTTGCCATCGCAATGATCTGCTCGACTTCCTCCGGTAGAACCCGATGCGAAGGTGCCGGGGAGCCAGGGGTGCGATTGGCTAGGGATTCTCCTCGACGAGTCTTCTCCTGCCAACGGACCACCCGCCGATATTCAATGACCAACAAGGCGCAAGTCCGCCGCGCGGATACCCCCTGTTGCTGTGAATCGGCTATCACGGTAAGGATTTCGAGTTTGACGGAGGCACCGATCCACTTGTCGGCTATCGCTCCCACGAATCCCCACTCGTTTTTTTTCGCAGGATCATGAGTTCAACGGACATGTCCGCCAGGGCCTTCTCCTTTCGCTCCAGTTCGATCTTGATGGCCTCATGCGACTCAGCGCTCACCACGGTCTGCCGACGCCCTGGGCGGGCACCCAGGCGCTGTAGTGCACCTTCCTTGACCTGCTGTCGGATACGCGCCAGGTCCGTTGAAAACAATCCTTCCCGGCGGAGGATTTCGCCCACCGGTTTGTTGCTCTCCTGAGCCTCCAAATAAATCTGGAACTTTTTCTCGGCGGTCAGAAATCGCCTCTTCTTCTCCGTCCCCTTACTCGGGGCCGATGTGGTGATGGGATGCTTCATTTTGCTGGGTCACTTCACCGCCGGGTCCAGGTCCAGGCTGCGGTCGCCCTCCGGGCTCCCTTCGCCTGGACCTGGACCTCTGCCCTGTAGCGTATTCTCCTTTCCCGGTTAGGTCACGAGCTCAGATACGGCGGGAAACTGTTTTCTGGATGGTCGCTCAACAACTGGCGTACTTTGCGTAGCGCGATTTG
>CAIPFS010000421.1 GCA_903864375.1 uncultured Verrucomicrobiota bacterium | reverse complement strand
CGGGTTCAGGGGGGCTGCCGGACCGCCTTTGGGTTGGTAGTGGCCGGACGATGCGCTGGCCCGCAGCAGGGCGTTCGCTGTCGGCCGCCTGGAGGACATGGCCGGGAACATCCAATGCCCCTTTCCTCTGGCTGGAAATCGTCTATCCTCGCAGGATCGCTGGTTTCTTCAGGAGAGAGCACATGCTGGAATGGGCCATACAATCACGAGGGCGCACCTGCGCCGTCACTGGAAATACGTTCGTCGACAAGCAGCCGTGTCACACGGTCCTGCTCCAATTGCGTTCCGGCTACGAGCGTCTGGACCTGTGTCAGGCCGCGTGGGAATCTGAGGGACCGGCCTTCGCCGCCCGCCCCGATCTGGTCTCGCACTGGCGGGGTGAATATCACGCTCCTGTCGCAGCTCCCCCCGAAGCCATTGGACGGGATGATGCGGAAGGTTTGTTGCGCCGCATCCTGGAACTCCGGGACGAGTCGTTCGCGGCTGCTGCCTTTGTTCTGGCTGCCATGCTTGAGCGCAAGCGGGTTCTCAAGGTGCGGAGCGAAGTCCGGGAGGGGACCCGCCGTATTTTCGTCTACGAACACAGCCGGAACGGAGATATACTGGCAGTTGCCGACCCGGACCTGCATCTCGATCAACTGCTGTCCGTCCAGCGTCAGGTGGCCGATTTGTTGACCCACGGCCTTCCGGCGGCTGCGACTCCGCCCCCTCCCGTGGCGTCGGCGGAATCATCGGGAAACCCCGCATCGGCGTCCGATGTGGTGTCGGAAAAAGAAAAGGCAGCCACTTCGGAAACCGTTCCCACAGAACCGCCGCAGGAGCAGGAACTCCCGACGGTGGAGATGAAGGCCTGACCGCTGCACCGGATTTTGTCTCATGATCAACACGGTGGAATTGGAGCGTGACCTGGGGTACACCTTCCGCGATCGACAATTGCTGTACCTCGCGCTGACCCATCCCTCTCTGGCGCATGAGGCGGGTGTTGGTCACCAGCAACAGCACAACCAACGATTGGAATTTCTGGGCGACGCCGTACTTCAGTTGGTGCTGACGGCGGAACTTTACCATCGGTTTCCCGAACAGGGTGAGGGACCCCTCACCCAGGCTCGCGCTCAACTGGTCAACCGGGCCTCCCTCGCAGGGCAGGGGGGCGAACTCAAATTGGGTCAGTACCTCATCCTCAGCCGGGGCGAGGAAACCACGGGTGGACGCCAGCGTCATTCCACCCTGGCCGATGCCTTTGAGGCCATCGTCGGGGCCATATACCTCGACGCCGGTTACGACCGGACCCGGGAGTTGGTCCTGCACCTGTTCGCCAGTTCCTTCGGTGAACTCGCCGAATTGCCCAACCTCGTCAACCCCAAGGGCGAACTCCAGGAATTGTTGCAGACCAGTTCGCCGGAGCCTCCCCGCTACGGGTTGATATCCGTCAGCGGACCCGACCACAATCGTCAGTTTGAAAGCGTGGTGCTCCACGATGGCAATGAACTGGGGCGTGGACGGGGCAGGAGTAAAAAACTCGCCGAAAGTGCCGCCGCCTCTGAGGCGTTGCGCCGATTGAAAGAGGCTGCCACGCCTCCGGTGGCCCCAATGCCTTGACGCACTCTGTCCGCACCCTAGGTTCGGCCCGCAGGAATGGAAAAGACTATGAGAAATTTCTCTATTCCCTACGTCATCGAGCAGGATGGCCGGGGTGAACGCGGTTACGATCTCTACAGCCGTTTGCTGAAGGATCGGATCATTTTTCTGGGGACTCCCGTCGATGACATGGTGGCCAACGTCATCGTGGCTCAGTTCCTGTTCCTTCAAATGGCTGATCCCAAAAAGGACATCCACTTCTACATCAATTCCCCCGGAGGATCCGTCTCCGCTGGTCTCGCCATCTATGACACCATGCAGTGGGTCACCTGCGACGTGAACACGTACTGCGTCGGCATGGCCGCCAGCATGGGCGCCGTCCTTCTGTGCGCCGGCACCCACGGGAAGCGGTTTGCCCTCCCTAATTCGGATATCATGATCCACCAGGTGCTCGGGGGCGCCGAAGGCCAGGCCAGCGATGTGGAAATCCGGGTCAAGCACATGCTCCGGCTCAAACACCGGCTCAACGAGATTATCGGTCACCACTCCGGTCAACCGGCGGATGTTGTGGAGCGGGCCTGCGACCGCGATAATTTCATGACCGCCCTGGAGGCAAAGAATTTCGGGTTGGTGGACGAGGTGGTCGCCTCACGTCGGGAGGTGCCCTCCCTGGCGGCCACGGACGCCAAGTAACTCCGCAGCACGCTTTCGTCGACGCGCACCCATTTCATTGACGTCATGGCCCGGCCCAATCAGATCACCATGTGCAGCTTCTGCGGCAAGAGCCGCTCCGAGGTGCGGAAGCTGATCGCCGGGCCGGGCGTGTACATCTGCGATGCGTGTGTCGCGGTCTGCCAGGGCGTGCTGACCAAGGAACTCCACACGGAGCATCAAAAGGAGTCCAGTCGCCTCTCCGTTCCCAAGCCCGCCGAACTCAAGCGGCGGCTGGACGAACACATCATTGGACAGGAAGACGCCAAGCGCACCTTGAGTGTGGCGGTCTATAACCATTACAAGCGCGTCCTTCACGCCAATGATTTGGAGAAGGCTGAGGATTCCGTGGAGCTCCAAAAGAGCAACGTCCTCTTGATTGGGCCAACGGGTTCGGGGAAGACCCTCGCTGCCCAGACCATCGCGAAACTCATCGATGTCCCCTTTGCCATCGCGGATGCCACCAGCATCACCGAGGCCGGCTATGTCGGCGAGGATGTCGAGACCATCATTCTCCGCCTGCTGCAAAATGCCGACTATGACGTCAAGCGGGCCCAAATGGGCGTCATCTACATCGACGAAATCGACAAGATTGCCCGGAAGACGGAGAACGTTTCCATCACCCGCGACGTGTCGGGGGAGGGGGTTCAACAGGGACTCCTAAAGATACTCGAAGGAACCATCTGCAATGTTCCTCCCTCGGGTGGGCGGAAGCACCCGCAACAGGATTATATCCGGGTCGATACCACCAACATCCTTTTCATCTGCGGCGGCGCTTTTGTTGGTCTCGAGAGAATGGTTCAGCGTCGTCTCGGCAGCCGGGTGCTCGGTTTTTCCGCGGGCACCGATGTGGAAACCTCCCGGAAATCCCGGGGCGACTCCATGCACCCCATCGAACCCGAGGACCTCCTGGCCTACGGGTTCATCCCTGAATTTATCGGCCGACTGCCGGTGGTCAGCGTCCTCGATGAACTCACCGAAGCCCATCTGGTGCGCATCCTGACGGAACCCCGAAACTCTCTAGTGAAGCAGTTTTCAAAATTGATGTCGTACGACGGTGTGACGCTCGACATCACCCCCGATGCCTGCCAGGAGCTTGCCGCGCAGGCATTGAAAAAAGGAACGGGAGCCCGCGCCCTTCGGAGCCTGCTCGAGCGGGTCATGCGCGACGTGATGTTCGATATCCCCACCAGCGAAGGGGTTTCGTCAGTGACCATCAATCGGTCCGTGGTGCGCGGCGAACTACCGCCCCTGATTCATTCCAAGCCCGAAGCCGAGGCAGCCTGACGGCAGGCCATCCCGGTTGGTTTCCTGTACTTCATCAGGTCGGATCCAGAGCCTCCAGAAGGTGTTTCAAGACCATGTCCACGGTGACGGATCGCATCAAGGCCTGGATTTCCTCCGTAGACCCGGCGATGGGGCGCCCATCATATCGATAATAGTCCAGATTTCGTCCACCCACCGCCGGGTTGGGGATGAGGGTCCAGTCGCTTCGGAGTGGTAGGATGGGCGGGTTGACGGTGGGGGTTTCAATGACCAGCTGCCGGGGAACCCGGACCGCCGCAGCCAGATGCATGAAGACGGTGTCCACGCTGAGAAAGGCATGGCAGCGCTTCACCAACGCCGCCGCCTTGCGCAAGGTCGGAGTTCGGGGAAGGTGCAACCCATTCGGGATCGCCCGCGCCAGTTGTTCATGGGCTGCTTGTTCCTCAGGTCCTCCGAACAGGAGAATCTGAAGTCCCGGGATCCGACGATGCACCTCACCGAACAATTCCCGATAGTGGTCCAGTGGCCATCGCCGCAATGCCAGATTCTTGGTCCCGCCCGAACCAACGTGCACTCCCAGCAACCGCTGCCCCCTCAACCCCTCCGTCCCAATGAATTGTTCGGCGAAAGCCTCTTCCTCTGCCGACAGGTAGAGTTCATAGGAAGGGGTCGGCAATTGAGGTTCGAGCCCCAGCAAACCCAGAAGCCGGTTGTTGTTCACCACACTATGGACCGCATAGTCCTGCGGTATCTGATCCGTTACCAGCCATCGGTCCAGCCACCCTTGGTTCTCATAAGAATGGCTGAGACGTCGGCGGGCGGATATCGCCCGGGCAACGTAGCGATATTCCCGGCGACCCAGCGTGTGGACATTGACGGAGAGGTCATAGTTTCTCCGCCTCATCGAAGCTAGAAATCCCAGCGTTTCCCTCTTGGACCGACAAAGAAAGTCGTGCTGATGAACCGCGTGGAGATGGGGGTTTCCCTCGAGGATTTGGCGGGAGCCCGGCCACAAGACAAGGGCCTCGATCACCGCCCCGGGAAAATGAAGTCCAAGCTCATGGATCAATGGCGTCGCAATCAACGTGTCTCCAATGCCGGACAACGCAATGACCAGAATGCGGCGGAGTGGCGGGACAGGATTCACGATGGGACAACCCGGTGAAAAGGTTGTGATTCGGTCGAGTGAACGGATTCGGCCCTGGACCTACCGTGCCAGGTCTGCCTGATACAGCACGGCAAACTGGTGTCGACGAAGGGCGACCTCGGCCACGTCGGGATGCTCAATACTGATGGCCAGCGCCGATTTTCCGGCAGGGCGACTCAGGAACGGGTAGATGTAATGGACGTTCAGTTCCGCCTCGAGCAAGGCCTCCAGCATCCCCTGAATTTGATGTTCGTAGTCTAATTCAACGACCAGAAGGGTGGTTTCGGTGAAAGGGAATTGATGTTTTTCCAGGATGGAGCGGGTGCGATCCGGGTCGTCCACGATCATCCGAAGGATGGTGCTGTCGGTGGTGTCCAGCATCGTGAGAGCCAGAATGTGGACCTCGGGTTCCGCCAGGTGCCGGACCACATCATGCAGTCGACCCAGCCGGTTGGCCATAAACACTGAAAACTGGATCACGGGCTCACGGTCCCGTTCGCGGGCGGTGCGGGGCTGAACCAGGGTGGGCGACGGCATGCCCGCTACTATCCGCCGTTGCCCTCCCCGGGGCAAGACACACCCTTTTCAACCTCCCCATCCGCTTTTCCGTGACTCCCGTAGGAGGACCCCTGCATCCTCCCGGCATTCCATGCCGCGCCGCGCCGTCATCGATGTGGGGACCAATTCTGTCAAGCTGCTGGTGGCCGACGTGACGGATGGCGAGGTGCATCCCGTCTGGGAGGGCTCTCAGCAGACCCGCCTCGGACGTGGACTCTATGAGACGGGGCTCCTGAGTCGGGAATCGCTCGTGGCCACTGCGGAGGCCGTCCGGCGCTACGCCACGGATGCCCACCAATTGGGTGCCGCGCATTTACGCCTCATCGCCACCAGCGCCGCCCGTGAAGCGAGCAATGCCCCGGAGTTGGTGCACCTCCTGACGGATGCCTCAGGTGTTCCGCCGGAAATCATTTAGGGGGAACAGGAGGCTCGGTGGGCTTTTGCCGGGGTTGCCACTCAGCCGGGACGCAACCATCTTCCACTTCTGGTTCTGGACGTGGGGGGGGGAAGCACCGAATTCGTGCTCGGTCAGGACGATTTCATTGGCTACCAAAAGAGCTTTCCCTTGGGCAGCGTTCGCCTGTTTGAGTCCGTTCGGCCGGGTGACAATCCCGGAGGGGAAGGCCTCCAACGATGCCGGACTGTCTTGAGGAATTTCCTCGATTGCGAGGTCGCGCCGACGTTGCGACCGGCGCTCCAGCAATGGCCTCCTCAACAGGTGATCGGTGTGGGCGGAACCACCGCCATCCTGGCACTGATCCGCCATCAACGGGCCGATTTTGACCGGGACATTATCGAATCCACTGTCCTGGATGCCGCCCAACTCGATGAAATGGTGGGGCAGCTTTGGAAGTTGCCCATCGCCGAACGTCGCAAAATTCCCGGTCTTCCTCCCGAGCGAGCCGATGTGATCCTGACGGGTGCCGCCATTTACATGGCCATCGTGGATGTGTTTGGCTTTGCGGACTTGCGCATCTCCACCCGTGGTCTGCGGCACGCCGCCCTCCTGGCATGAATTCCGCCGCACTCCGCGACGGTGTTCGTTGCCTGTTTGAGCTCTACGAGCGGGAACCCGAACACCCACTCCATGTGGCCCGCCTTGCGGGGCAAATCCTGTCGGGCCTGCTTCCGATGGGCATGGAACATCCCGGAAGCGCCGACCTTTTGGAAGCAGCGGCCCTGCTGCACGACATTGGCTGGACCGTTTCCGGTCCGGACGGCTCAGGTCATCACAAAGCCACCGCCCGATTGATTCGGGACTATGCCTGGCCGGGGGTCAGTCAGCCGGATATCGAACGGATCGCCCTCATCGCACGCTACCATCGCAAGGCGCTTCCCGCCCCACATCATTTGGATTTCGCCTTACTCCCGCCCCCCGATCAGCAGACCGTTCGTTACCTGGGCGGCATCCTTCGGGTCGCGGATGCCTTGGACCGCCGACACATTCAGCGGGTCGAACACGTCGTGATTCGCTCCGAACCGTCAGGCCTTCACTTTCTCCTCCAGGGAACCGATGAACTGGCGCCCGAAATCGAGGCTGTCCAACGGAAGGGAGACCTCCTTCGACAGGAATTGGGAGTGCCGCTGGTGTACCTGAAACAATAGGTTCAGGGGCTTCAATTTCTTGGACGGACCGCAGGAAGTTCGCGGTCCGGCGGGTATTCGGTCACGGGTTAACGGATCGGGAACGTCGATGGAGGATGGCCCACACCATTCCAACGAATAAAATCAAACCGCCAGCCCAAGCCACGAACCTCGCCGTCGCCATCTGGCCACGCTGAACCGCCAACAACTCCGGCGTTGGGTCTTGGTAAGGCAGAGATGCACCAGTGAGATCACTGAGCCCAATCAAAAGAATTATTACGCCAACAATGGAAATCAGTAACGGACCGATTTTTAACCAGATTGGAGGAGGTGCCCCGGTTCGATCTTTGGATTTTGGTTCTGCGGTCGGCACTGGTTCACAATCTTTCGCCACCTGCCCCAATCAACTCTCCCGCCTTGACTGCGATATCCGGACTGCGCATCAACGATTCTCCGACCAGGATGGCCCCGGCTCCCGCCTTCTTGACGCGAACCACGTCCGACCGGGTATGGAGGCCGCTCTCCGCCACCAATAGGATGGGCTCCGACGAACCACTGGAGCGCACACGATCCGCCAGCCGCTCGGTGGTTCCCAAATCCACCTTAAAGGTCTTCAGGTCGCGATTGTTGATCCCAAGTAACCTCGATCCCACGCGCAGGACCCGGTCCAATTCAGCCTCATCGTGGACCTCTACCAGAACCGCCAGGCCCGAAGCCTCGGCCAGGGCTTGGAAATGGGACAAATCGTCATCGGAAAGGATGGCGGCGATGAGGAGGATGGCATCCGCACCCCACTCCGCTGCCTCCAGGATTTGCCGCTCGTCGATGATGAAATCCTTCCGCAGGAGGGGAAGCGATACCGCCGAGCGAATATCCCGGAGAAACTGGAGTGAACCCTGAAAAAAGGACTCATCGGTCAGCACCGACAGGCAACTGGCTCCGGCCTCTTCATACTCCCGGGCGATCCGGATCGGATCAAAATCCGCGCGAATGACTCCGGCACTGGGAGACGCTTTCTTGACCTCCGCAATCAGGCCGACATCGCCAGTGCGTGGGTTTCGTAATGCCCCAATAAAATCACGGACGCCACCGCGTTCGCGCAGTCGATCCCGAATCAATCCCGCGTGGACCGTTTCCTTCGGCAACGCGGAAACCTCAATTCGTTTTCGGGCAACAATGATGTCGAGAATATTTCGGCCCGGAACCGTCGCCCGTTCATCCGTCGTCTTACTCATCGTCGTCCTTCACTCCCGGCATGCGCTTTTGCGGGCAACCGGCCCGCAGCCAGCCGTTCACGTAAGCGTCGAGGTTGCCATCCATTACGCCCTGAACATCACTGGACTGAATTCCCGTGCGCAGGTCCTTCACCATCCGATACGGCTGAAACACGTAGCTTCGAATCTGGTTGCCCCAGGAGACGCTGCCTTTTTCCCCGTAGAACTTTTCCAAATCCGATTTCATCTGGTCGAGCTTCAATGCGAAAAGCTTGGCCTTGAGGAATTTCATCGCGTTCTGCTCATTCTGCGCCTGACTCCGCTCCTGTTGCGATGCCGATACCAAACCGGTCGGGATGTGCGTCAGTCGGACGGCGGTTTCGACCTTGTTCACGTTCTGGCCGCCCTTGCCGCCCGACCGGAAGGTGTCCCGCCGAATTTCACTATCAGGCACCACGATGTCCGAGAGCGTCAGGTCATCGAGTTCGGCAATGACATCGACACTTGAAAAGCTGGTATGGCGGCGCTTGTTGGAATCAAAAGGAGAAATGCGGACCAGTCGATGAACCCCCCGCTCGGCCTTGCAAAAGCCGTAGGCATTTTCACCCTGAACCGAGTAAGTGACGCTCTTCAGTCCGGCTTGTTCGCCTGGAAGCGCATCAGTGACCTCATGCTTCCAGCCCCGCTCGTCAAACCAGCGGGAATACATTCGCGACAGCATCTCGGTCCAATCCTGAGCCTCGGTTCCACCGGCACCGCATTGATGCTGAAAATGCAATTCCGTTGGTCGTGGGGGTCCGGTCAGTAGCACCACCAATTCAAACTTGTCCACCTCACGAGTGACAACGGCCAGTTCCGCATCCGCCTCTCGTTGGACGGCATCCTGTCCTGCGGCGGATTCGGCTTCACCCAGTTCAAGCAGCACACGGACGTCGTCCAGTTGACGTTCAAATTTCAGGAACGGCTCGACTTTGCGTTTCAGGGCATTGGCCTCATCGATGACCTTGCGGGCGGTTTCAGGCTGGAGCCAAAACGACTCGCCCGACATCTGGGCATCGAATTCAGCCAGCCGTTTTTGGGAGGCACCCAAGTCAAAGAAACCTCCGCAGCTGAGCCATTTTGGCGGCCAGGGTGTCGATATTGGACCGGGTAACCTCAAACATACGCGGAATCACTTTAAACAACCGACGAACACTGGCAAGAGAAAGACAAAGGGACAGGTCATCTGTTTGACAATGGCCGTGGTCTGGCTACGATTCCCGCATGCGGCGAGGGCGTTTGAAGATGGATTCCGGGGTGGGTCGAGCGTACTACCATTGCATTTCGCGGGTGGTGGAGCGGCGGCTGGCCTTTGGACCCAATGAGAAGGAGCAGTTTGTGCACTGGATGCAGGCGTATGCGGGGTTCTGCGGGGTGCGGGTGCT
>CAIPFS010000420.1 GCA_903864375.1 uncultured Verrucomicrobiota bacterium | reverse complement strand
TGTTCCACGGGATGATGGCTCCGAGGAGGCTCCGGAGGAGAATGTTTCGCCTTCAGCAGCACTCCTTTCCCAACCCTCTTCCGCACATTCAACCAGCGGACTCCCCACCCTCCCCCCACCCACCGCGTCGGGCAACCTGAAGGATTTCATCCGGATTCAGGAACAAAAGTACATTGAGCATGTTCTGCGAAACCATGGGGGGGATAAGGAGGAGACGGCCCGGATTCTGGAAATCAGTCTGGCCACGCTTTACCGGAAGCTCTCTGAATCCGTCGAATAATCCAGAAACCCGTCCGAAAAGGAAACTGGCGGCGGGCCGGGAACTCCAGTATCGATATCCCAACGGCTGGAATCGCCCAGCCGCGTTCCCCCCAACATGCAGCGCCATTTTGCCTCGGACAATTACGCCGGAATCACGCCAGAGGCGTGGGCCGCCCTCGAAGACGCCAACCGCGACCATGCACCCGCTTACGGGAATGATGCCTGGACCCAGCGGGCTGCGGACATGATTCGCGAGGTATTTGAGACTCCTTGCGAAGTTTTTTTTGTCTTCAACGGCACCGCTGCCAACTCCCTGGCGCTGGCCCACTCCACCCAAAGTTACCATTCGGTTCTTTGCCATGAAGTGGCCCACGTCGAAAAGGATGAATGCGGCGCCCCGGAATTTTTTGGCAACGGCTCAAAGTTGCTTCTTCTCCCCGGAGAACTGGGAAAATTAACCCCATCCGGCATCGACGACGCCATCCGGCGCCGGACGGATATCCATTATCCGAAACCCCGCGCCGTCACCGTGACCCAGTCGACGGAAGTGGGAACGCTTTACACCCCGGCTGAGCTGCGAGCCATTGGGTCGATGGCCAAGCAGCATGGGCTCCGTTTTCACATGGATGGTGCACGCTTCGCCAACGCCATCGCAGCGCTCGGCGTTGCCCCCCGGGAAATCACCTGGCAGGCCGGCGTCGACGTACTTTGCTTTGGAGGGACCAAGAACGGAATTCATGTCGGAGAGGCCGTCGTATTTTTCAACCGGGAACTGGCCAGGGAATTCGATTACCGGGCCAAACAGGGCGGACAGCTCTGCTCGAAGATGCGCTTTGTGTCGGCTCCCTGGGTGGGAATGCTCAAGGACGGGGTCTGGATCAAATACGCCGCCCATGCCAACGCCATGGCCCGGCTGATGCACGAACTGGTGGCCGCAATTCCCGGAGTGGGCATCCTCTTTCCTCCTCAGGCGAATGCCGTGTTTGTCAATCTGCCTTCGAATGTCATCCAGAAGATGTGGGCCAGGGGATGGCTCTTCTACAATTTCATCGGCGAGGGTGGCTGCCGCCTGATGTGTTCCTGGGACACCACCGAAGAGGATGTGCGGGCTTTTGCGGCTGATCTGGCCGCCGCCTTCAATAGTTGAGGCGTCGGCCCTCCTTCGACGTCCGGGCGCTTCAAGCCCGCCGAAGGCACTGCAGCAACGGGCGTCTCAGCCCCATCCCAGGAGACGCCCGCCCTGGTAGGTGATGCAGGCCAGAACCCAGGCAAGGCCCGTCATGTAAAACCACTGGAAGAGAGGCCAGCGCCAGCTGTTGGTCTCGCGTCGCACGACGGCCACCGTGCTCACGCACTGCATGGCGAAGACGTAAAAGACCATTAGAGTGATGCCCGTCAGGGGGGAATACGCTGGAGAGCCGTCCGCCCGCCTTTCGCGTTTCATGATTTCCGCCAGACTCGTTGTCGCCCGATCGTCGCCTCCATCGGATTCTCCGGCATTGTAAACCACCGACATGGTGCTCACGAACACCTCCCGGGCAGCAAAGGAAGCCACAATCCCCACACCAATCTTCCAGTCAAATCCCAGCGGGGACAAAACGGGTTCCAGTAGTCGTCCGACCCGTCCCGCATAGCTCATGCGGAGCGTTTCTCCCGCCTCTTCGGAGGCCAGCGCCTGCCAGCGCTGCCGTATTTCGAGCAGAACCGGGGGGGCATTTGTTTGCAAAGGGATCGATTGGGTCAGGTCCGTCGCGGAAAGTCCCGACGACTGCGCCAGAACCACAAGTTCCTGACGACGGGCGGCCATTCGGGTTCCCAACTCGGGGGAATGCGGATAGGAGGCCAGAAACCAGAGGAGGATGTTAATTCCCAAAATGACCGTACCGGCACGCCGCAGAAACATCTTCGAACGTTCCCACATGTGTCGCAAGACCACGGAAAGCACCGGCAGTTTGTAGGGGGGCAGCTCCAGAATCAACGGCGCCGGTTCACCGGGGAACAGGGTCTTCTTGAACAACCAGGCCATGCCCATGGCCCCGGCAATTCCAAGGAGGTACATCCCCAGCAAGGTCACGGCCGGCAGTCCCACAATGCCCATCCATCGGAGGTTGGGAATACATGCGGCAATCAGCACGGTGTAGACCGGAAGTCGGGCCGAGCAGCTCATCAGAGGGGCCACAAGGATGGTCACCAACCGGTCTTTCGGACTTTCAATGGTCCGGGTTGCCATGATGCCGGGGATGGCACAGGCAAACGACGAAAGCATCGGTATGAAGCTCTTGCCATGAAGCCCCACCCGCGACATGAGGCGGTCCATCAAAAACGCAGCCCGTGCCATGTACCCGGTGTCCTCCAGCAAACTGATGAACAGGAACAGAAGACAAATTTGGGGGAGGAAGACCACGACCGAACCTACCCCCTTGATGACTCCCCGGGTCAGCAGACTGGAAAGATCGCCCGGCCCCAAAGCGCCGCCTACCGCAGAGGCCACCCCATCAAACCCATCCTTGATGAGGTCCATTGGAACCTGGGCCACGCTGAAGATGCTCTCAAACATCGCCGCCATCAGGCCGACGAAGATGATCAACCCCCAGAATCGATGGGTGAGAATTCGGTCCAGCCGATCCGAGAAAGTCTCTCCCGGGGCGGATAGGACCCGGGTGACGGCTGTCTGGATGGCTGCAGCGCGGGCATACCGGGCTTCTATCGCAGCACTGCGCCAGTCTACGCCCGCCGCTTCCAACCGGGCCCGGGATTCCGCCACCGCCTTTGAGATGGCCGGTGGATAAAGGTCCGGACGCGCCTGAAGCACCTTGTCGTCACTCAGGATCAGCACCGCTTCGGCCACAGAAAACCGTCGCCGCCCGGGAAACATCCCCGCCAGTTGCGCTTCCAACCGACCTGCCGCAGCCCCAAATTCGTGGGGTAATTCCAGAAAAGAGCGGGGCTCACCCTCTTCCAGTGCCTTCTCCGCACGGGAATTCAACAAGGCCCTCAGATTTTCCACTCCTTCCCCCCGGCTGGCGACCATCGGCACGACGGGCACCCCCAGGGCCATCGCCAGGGCATCCGCGTCCACTTCGACCCCGTTTTGTCCAGCCACATCCACCATGTTCAGGGCGATGACCGTGCGATGACCCAATTCGATCACCTGGGTGGCGTAGTAGAGGTTTCGCTGGAGATTCGACGCATCGACCACCACCACCACCAGGCCGGGGGGTGGAACCTCGGGCAGCCGTTGAAATAGAACATCCCGGGCAATTTGTTCGTCCAACGATTGCGGGCTGAGGCTGTAGGTTCCGGGAAGATCCAGAACGGTCACCGGGCGTCCGGGAGAAGCCCCCAAAAGCGCGCCCTCCTTTCGTTCAACCGTGACACCCGCGTAGTTGCCCACCCGCGCCCTCAAGCCGGTCAGGATATTGAACAGCGTCGTCTTGCCGCAGTTGGGGTTACCCGTCAGCACCACCCAGAAGGGTCCGGGTGGTGAAACCGATGCCCCGTCAGAGATGGGTGAACCGTTGAAAGTGGACATGATTGGCCCCAGCGGGTGGTCCGGCAGACAATTGACCTAGGCCGGTCGGACCAAAATCAAGTCGGCCTCGTGTTTGCGCAGGGACAGGTTGTACCCCCGCACCTTGATCTCCAACGGATCCCCCAACGGAGCACGACGCACCAACTCGATACGGGTTCCGGTCAGCACTCCCATTTCAAGAAGTCGTCCCCGGTTTTCAGGCGGTATCTGAATCGAAACAATCACCGCATGGGTGCCGGCCTGAAGTCCGGAAAGAGGAATGGCGGAGTCCATGGTACAAAGGAGGACGCATCACGCCGCCCACGGCAGGGGTGACACCGGCTCAACCCAGATTTGGTCGGCGAGCCGCGCGCTCAATCCAAGGCGGGCATTGCACACCTGACACAACAGGTTGGCGCTGCCCTGGAGGACCTTGATGCGCTGCGTCTCGCCAAAGCCCATCTCCCGAAGGCGTTGATTGACCTCAGGCGCTGCCGTCAGTTGACGAACAATGGCCACAGTGCCGGCCCGGCACCGGCTCAACCGGCACAGTTCCGGCGTCGGGCAGGCATTGACTGCACATCGCGGTGAAGTTCCTGAATCATCCATCCGCTTCAAGGTTACGGGATGGCCAGACCCGGGGCAAGCGATCCGCCTGTCGTGCGGTTGCACTCCATTGTCGGTGGCTTGTTTCCGCCTCCCCACTGCCGGACTCCCATTCGCCATCATCTGCCCGAACGGACTCTGCTTTTGCTTCGCCGTCACCATTTCGTCACTATCTGGATTCCCGGGTCCCTATAGGATTCCCGGACGAATGCCGGATGGTCCCAAAACGCAACCACGCAAAGCCGAAGCTCACCCGCTGATCATGGGGGCCACATCATCCAACGGACGGTCGCGTGCGCAATGGATCCGGGAACGGTCC
>CAIPFS010000419.1 GCA_903864375.1 uncultured Verrucomicrobiota bacterium | reverse complement strand
GTGGTTGTCCTCTACTTTTATCCCAAGGACGACACCCCCGGGTGCACCAAGGAAGCCTGCTCCTTCCGCGACTCGTTTGCGACCTTCAAGCAGCACGGGGCCGTCGTCCTGGGTGTCAGCACCGATTCGGTGAAGTCGCACGTCAAGTTCACCGAAAAGTTCAAGCTGCCGTTTCCGCTTCTGGCCGACGAATCCAAAGCCATTGCCGAAGCCTACAAGGTTTGGGGCGAAAAAACGTTCATGGGTCGAAAATATATGGGTACCCACCGGGTCACCTATCTGATCGGCCGCGACGGACGAATTCTGCACGTCTGGACGAAAGTGAAGCCGGAACAACATGCCGAAGAGGTTCTCGCCCAGCTCGTTTGATTCAGCCACCACCGTGATTTCCCCGACTTGCGTCCCGCCACACGGTCGCTAATCTGACCTAAATCGCACGTTCATAACCCATACCCTCAAGACAAATGCCCCTCCCCGTTGGAACTCCCGCCCCTGACTTCACCCTCAAGTCGAAGTCGCCGAACGACGCCGACGTGAAGTTGTCGTCCAACTTCCATCAGAAGAACACCGTCCTGCTTTTCTTTCCCCTCGCCTTCACCGGAGTTTGCACCACCGAAATGTGCGACCTCAGCTCGGGTCTGGCCGATTATGCAGCGCTCAGCGCCGACGTCATCGCCGTCAGCGTGGACAGCCCCTTCGCCCAGCAGGTTTGGGCCGAAAAGAATAAAATCACCGTCCGGATTGCGAGCGACCTCAACAAGACGGTCACCAACGCCTATCAGGTCCTGTTCCCCAACCTGGCCGGAATCGGTGACACTTCCGCACGGGCGGCCTTCGTGATTGACCGTCACGGCATCATTCAATACTCCGAGCAAACGGCCACTCCGAAGGACCTGCCCGATTTTGCAGCGATCAAGGCGACTCTGGCCAAGCTGGCCTGAAGTCCTGTGGAATGAAGGCGGCGCACGGCACTCCCGTGCGCCGCTTTTCCTTTCCGGCAGAGCTTGCCGACTCAGGAGCGGACGCCATATCCTGACCCCCGGTCATGAAGGTTTATATCGACGGTCAGTATTTCGACGAAGCGGACGCCAAAATCAGCGTGTTTGACCACGGTTTGCTCTATGGCGACGGCGTCTTTGAGGGAATCCGGATGTATCACAACCGGATTTTCAAACTGGCCGACCATCTGGAACGTTTGTTCTATTCCGCCAAGGCTATCCTCCTCGATATCCCGATGTCGGTGGACGAACTGACTCGCGCCTGCGTCCAGACGTGTCAAGCCAACGGACTGCGCGATGGATACATCCGGCTCATCGTCACCCGCGGGCGCGGAACTCTGGGCCTCGATCCCCGCCGATGCCCGAAGCCCTCGGTCATCATCATCGCCAGCACCATCCAACTGTATCCCACCGAGATCTACGAGACCGGGTTGAGCATCGTCACCGTTCCGACCACCCGGAATCTCCCCAATTCGGTCAATCCGGCCATCAAATCCCTGAATTACCTCAACAACATCCTGGCCAGGATTGAGGCCAACAATGCGGGCGTGGAAGAGGCCATCCTGCTGAATTCCGATGGCTTTGTCGCAGAATGCACAGCCGACAACGTGTTCGTCATCCACAAGGGACGGCTGATGACCCCTTCATTGAGCGCGGGAGCCCTGCATGGGATCACCCGGAACACGGTGTTGGAGTGCGCCACCGCGCTGGGAATTCCGACCTCGGAACCGCTGTTGAGCCGGTACGAGGTTTACATTGCCGACGAAATGTTCCTGACAGGCACGGCCGCTGAAATCGTTCCTGTGGTCAAGGTGGACGGTCGGACCATTGGTCATGGCAAGCCCGGCCCCATCACTCGGCAGCTGATTGAAGCATTCCGCGCGACTACCCGGTTGGATGGGGAAGTGATTTTTCCCTAGAATCAGTCGATTTCCGACCATCCCGGGGGACAACGGACGCCCCGTACCTTGACTTGCAGGGTCGACGCATTGACGTTTGACCCATTGCTATGCAATGCCAAGTCTGCAAGAAGGCCCAAGCCAAGGTTCACTACACTCAGATTCACGACAACCAAGTGAAAAAGGTGGACCTGTGCGATGCCTGCGCCAAGGAGAACGGCATCAACGACCCTGCAGCCTTTGCTCTCGCCGATCTGGTCCTGGGCTTGGGAGCCAGCCAGAAGATTGAAGAAGTCACCACCACCACCGGTGCCGAGGTGGCCTGCAAGAATTGTGGCTTCACACAGACGGACCTGAAAAAGACCGGACGACTCGGTTGTTCCGAGTGCTACGTCACTTTTGCAGAAGCCCTCGATTCCCTGCTCAAGAACATGCACAAGGGGACCCGGCATCGCGGCAAGGTTCCTCCTGTAGCCCGCCGGGCCATGGACCTGGAAGCCCACATTCGTCAACTGGAGACGGACCTCAAGGCGGCCGTCGCCCGGGAAGACTTCGAGTCAGCCGCGAGCCTTCGCGACGCCATCAAAACCAGCCGCCAGTTAAGCCCCGCCTCCTAGCTCCGGTCCCATTCCGCATCCCCTCACCGGCCCCGATCCTCATGACACCGATCCTGAACTTTTTGATTCCCGCCACGGACGCCTGCCGCCGGACCGGTCCCCACGACAAGATCGTGTTTTCCTCCAGGGTCCGACTCGCCCGCAACCTCAAGGGAGCTCCGTTCCCAGGTCATGGTCGGAAGGCGGACCGGATCAAGGCCTTTGAGCAGTTGATGCCGGCCATCTCCGGACTGCCCCAGGTGGCGCCGGATCCCTATGCGGAAGCCATGGACAAAACCTCGGCGCATGAAAAGCAGATCCTGGTGGAGCGTCACCTGATCAGCCGGGAACATGCCACCAAAGGTTCAGGCAGCGGCCTGGTCCTCAATCGGGAGGAAACCTTGTCCGTGATGGTGAATGAAGAAGATCATTTGCGGATGCAGTCCCTCCTTCCCGGCCTTCAACTGGACGCCGCCTGGTCTGCCATCGATGCCGTCGATTCCGCTCTCCAGGAGCAGGTGGAGTTCGCATTCCACGAACAATTTGGATTCCTGACCGCCTGTCCGACAAATCTGGGAACGGGAATCCGCGTCAGCGCCATGCTTCACCTGCCAGGATTGGTCCTCGCAGAACAAATCAACCAGATCATTCAGGCGGTCAGCAAGTTGGGACTCGCCGTCCGGGGGCTCTATGGCGAGGGAACCGAGGCGTTGGGGAATATTTTCCAGGTCTCCAACCAGCAGACCTTGGGAGAAACCGAACAGGAGATCGTCCAACGACTGAACAAGGTGGTCCTCCAGGTGATTGAACACGAGGAGAACGCGCGGTTGTCACAACTCGAAAAGCGTCCGAATGTGCTGTTCAATCAAATCGGTCGGGCCTATGGCATCCTGGCCCACGCCCACACGATTTCCTCCAAGGAAACGATGAATCTTCTGAGCCTCCTGCGTCTGGGGGTGGACGTGGGGATTTTCCCTGGCACGCCGCGCACCGTCGTGGACGAATTGTTCCTCCTCAGTCAGCCCGCACATCTGCAACTGGGGCGGATCGAGAAACTCGACGCCGAGCAGCGGGACGGAGTACGGGCCGAAATGCTGCGTCAACGCGTCAAATCGATACCCACCCCCGATCATACGCGGGTCGCGGTGCGGACGGAATCCATCTGAGCCGGCACCCGGACCCCTGAGTCCGGCCCCCGTCCCGCCGAAATTAGCCCGTGCCGCTTGACGTTGATGGGTCAGGGTTCGCATCGTTTATCCATGAGCGGCGAAGACAGCACGTCCCCGACGCGCCCCAGCATCCGGGCAATCCCCGGAGCTTCAGGCCCGAGGAGCCGTCTTGTCCGGGTCCTGTCCTCGGCATGGTCCTGCGCCTTGTTCTCTTCGGTCGCCTACTTTTTGTTTGCGTCTCTGTCCGCGAGCCTTTCGCCCAGCGACAAATTTGAATACCGGTTCTGGTTGCCGGGAGGATTGGCGGTCGGAACCCTCCTGTTGACCGAAAGAAAACGATGGCCGTGGACCATGGGTGGCATTTTTGCCGCCGAGTTGACGTTCACGTATTTCTGTTCTTCAGAAAGCTTCCCCGATTGGGCACCCATCGTCCTTGCGAACGGTGCCTCGGTCCTGCTCGGGGCCTGGCTCGTTCAGCGTTTTGTCACTTTCGGCAAATCTCTCGACAGCCTTGGAAAATTGATCGGCATCGTCTTCCTGGGAGGCATGGTTCCCTTCGTGCTGTCCGCCACCATCGGCACCCTGATCGCCCGGAAGGTGGGCGCCCAAAGCCCACCCCTCGAAATCTGGGGCAATTGGTATGCCAGCGATGTCCTGGGGGTCGTTCTGACCGTCCCCATGATGCTTCTTCCCTCCCCCAGCTTTGAAGCCCTATCAACCTTCAAATCCTGGCGGCGCATCGGCGAAGCACTCCTCCTGGTCATCCTGTTGGTGGTGACCATTGAGGTGGTCTTCGTGACCGGCCTTTTCAAGGCTTTGGGAATCTTCTATCTGATTTTTCCCTTTGTCCTCTGGGCCGGCGTCCGCTTTGGCCGAAGACCCGTGGCGCTGATCAGCCTCATTGCGGCCCTATTGACCGGTTCACTCTCCAACGAGAAAGCCTCGCACACGCCCCCCTCGAATCAGCCCCCGGCAAGAGAGGAGCCTTACGGGGGCCCGATTGAATTTCAAGCGGGTCTGAGCCTTCTTGCCTTTTTCGGCCTCGTTCCTGCCATCGTCATCGCCGGCCAGCGCCAGACACAGTCGGCGCTTCGGGCGAGTGAAGAACGATGGAAATTTGCGCTGGAAGGCGCAGGTGACGGTGTCTGGGACTGGAACATCGTCGATAATGAGATCACCCGTTCCCATCGCTGGAAAGAAATGCTCGGCTACGCCGCCGATGAAGTCGGATCGGATGTGAACGAATTCGCGGATCGGGTTCATCCGGAGGACGTGATGAAATCCATGGCCGTCCTGAACGCCTATTTCGAAAATCGGACCCCCGTCTATGCCGATGAAGTCCGGCTGCGCCACAAGGACGGATCCTGGCGATGGATTCTGACCCGGGGAATCGTGACCAGTCGCGATTCGAGCGGGCGCCCCATGAGGATGATCGGAACCCACACCGACATCACCGAACGAAAACAAACCGAACAGGGACTGATCGAGGCCAACCAGCGATTCAAGGAGGCGACCCAGAGGGCCAATGATCTCGCCGAGGAACAAAAGCGGGCGAGCGCTGCCAAGAGCGAATTCCTCGCATCCATGAGCCACGAAATCCGGACTCCCCTGAACGGGATCCTCGGGTTCACCAACATGCTCCTGAGTTCGCCGCTGAGTCCTGAACAACAGGAATACGCCCTCACTGTCCAGCGCAGTGGCGAGGGCCTGATGACCATCATCAATGATATTTTGGATATTTCCAAAATTGAGGCCGGTAAACTCACCCTTGAGTTCGTCCGCTGTGATCTCACCGCCAGTTGTGCGGACATCGTGGAACTCCTGTCCTCACAAGCCCGCCGGAAGGGAATCGAACTCATCCTGGATACCGATTTCTCCCCCGCATTGGTCATCGCGGATCACGGACGCCTTCGTCAGGTCCTGTTCAATCTGGTCGGAAATGCCATCAAGTTCACCGAGCGCGGCCGGGTGATCGTCGAAATTTCAGATACCCAGGCGGAATTACCCTCCAGCAGATTCAGAACGGTCCGGGTCCGGGACACCGGTATCGGCATCGAAAAAGCCCACCTTCCCCTGCTTTTCCAGAAATTCAGCCAGACCGATCCTTCCATGACCCGCCGATTCGGCGGCACGGGACTGGGGCTGGCGATCAGCCGGAACCTCGTTCTTTTGATGGATGGAGAAATCTCGTGCGAAAGTGAGCGATTTCAGGGTTCCACGTTCTCCTTCAGCCTGCCCCGGGCAGAGACCGCGGCTGCCGTACCTCCCCCCCGCCTTCCTCCCCTGCGGGTGCTGCTGGTCGCTCAATCCGACGCCCGACGCCGTTTTTTCGATCGCGTCTTTTCCCGCTTTGGAATTTCAGCTGCCGCCGTCGATTCCACTCTCCGGGCATTGGAGGAACTACAGGGCAGGAACGACAGCGGAATTCCCTATTCCGCGCTCCTTTTCGACTCCTCCCTGCCCACCGTCAACAGCGACTCGCCGTCCCACATTATTTTTGATCGTTCGGCGTTTCCAAACCTCCGACGGATTGCCCTCACGACGGGAGCCTCACCATCCCTCGAGACATCGGATCATCGAATCCCAACGGATGCTGTCCTTTCACTGCCGTTGACGCGACCCGGTCCGCTGCTCGAAGCCCTGGGCCTTGCCTCGCCGGATTCAGAGTCGGGGGCTTCCGGTTCACACCCGGCAGCCATTGCCCTCCCCTCTCCAGACCCGAATTCCATCCGAAAAAAGGCTTCAGGACCATCGCGGGTCCTGTTGGTGGAAGACAATCCGGTCAATCAACTCCTCGCAACCCGATTGCTCGAAAAGATTGGTTGCCGTGTCGACATCGCCGCCAATGGTCTGGAGGCCTGCGAGATGACCGAAAAGCTGTCCTACGACATGGTCTTCATGGATTGGCAGATGCCTGAAATGGATGGATTGGCCGCGACCAAGTACATCCGGGAAAGAGAGCTTCAGGAGCAGAATAAAACCTCCGTCCCCCTGCGCCGGCTTCCCATCGTGATCCTCACCGCGAATGCCATGGCAGGAGATCGGGCCAAATGCCTCGCTGCCGGTGCGGATGACTACCTCTCCAAGCCGTTTCTTCCCGACGACCTCCGAGGCTTGCTGAATCGGTACACGTCTGATTTGTGACCACTCGCCGCGGCCCGGTTTGCCCAAACGACCCTCATGGGAATCTGGTTCAATCACTTGTTTCAATCATTTGTTTGACGTAGACGGCATCCCCCTTCAATTTGGCGGGACTGGAGCGCGGTCGTGCCGCTTTGTTGACCGCCGGGTTGCGCGGTTCCCGTCCGCTGGCGGTCATTCCATAGGATTCCATTTCCCGAACGTCTGATGTCCCGAAAGCCCTTCATCCTCCTCCTCGTCGTCGTCGTTCTGGGCTTTGCCGTGCAATGGTTCTGGAAGACATCGCATCCCTCCACAGGCCTGGTCCTTTCAGGGAACGTGGACATCCGGGAGGTGAACCTAGGGTTCCGGGTATCTGGCAAGGTCAAGGAAGTGCTCAAGCAGGAGGGGGATGCAGTCCATGCTGGAGACATCGTCGCCCGGTTGGATGATCAACCCTACCGGCAGGAAGTGGATGAGGCGGCAGCGCAAAAGGCCACCGCAGTCGCCCGATTGGAACAATTTCGAAGAGGTTACCGACGGGAGGACATCGAACAGGCCCGCGCCGTCTTGAAGGAACGGGAGGCAAGCCTCGCCAATGCCGAACGATTCAGAGCCAGAAAAAGGGACCTTGCGGACCGTCATGTGGTCCCAGCCCAGGAGTTTGATGATGCGGAGGCGGCCCGCGACGAGGCTGAGGCTCGAAAAAATTCCGCCCAGGCGGCCCTTCGTTTGGTGGAGGCAGGCTATCGACCGGAGGAAATCCGCCAGGCAGAGGGCGATCTGGCGCGGGCCGAGGCGCAACTGTCCTCCGCCACCCTTCGACGGGATGATACCACCCTGACGGCTCCAGAAGAGGGCGTCGTCCTGACCCGCGCCGTCGAGGCCGGCACCATCGTCTCCGCCGGCACCACGGTCATGAACCTTTCGCTCAAAGATCCGGTCTGGATTCGCTTGTATGTTCATGAACCGGATCTCGGTCGAATTCATCCCGGACAGAAAGTGGAGGTCCTGACGGACTCTCACCCGGAGAAACCATATGAAGGGCAGATTGGGTACATCTCCCCCCGCGCGGAATTCACGCCCAAAAATGTCGAAACCAGGGAACTGCGAACACAACTGGTCTATCGGTTGCGGGTGACGATTCTTCACCCCGACGACGGCCTTCGTCAGGGAATGCCCGTGACCGCCCGCATTCAGGAACACTGAACACATGGGTGTTGCCGTGTCAGTTCCCCCATCGACCCCCGGGGTGATCGCCCAGATTCGGAATATCCAAAAGACGTTCGGTTCCGGAACCAAACCCGCCATTGCGGATCTGACCGCCGACGTGTGGGGAGGCCGGATCACCGGACTGGTTGGACCCGACGGCGCGGGCAAAACCACCCTCATCCGCCTGCTGGCGGGTCTGATGGCCCCCACCTCCGGCACGATATCGGTGGACGGTTTGAATCCGATCGCGGATGCCGACCAGGTTCGCTCCATCGTCGGTTACATGCCCCAGAAGTTCGGGCTCTACGAAGACCTGACGGTTGGAGAAAACCTGGACTTGTACGCAGACCTCCGAAATCTGACGGGCCCGGCCCGCATGGAAACCTTCCAACGGCTGTTGAAATTCACGGATCTCGCCCGGTTCACCAGCCGTCCCGCCGGAAAGCTTTCCGGCGGAATGAAACAAAAACTGGGGCTCGCCTGCACCCTGCTCGGCACTCCCAAGGTGCTCCTGCTGGATGAAGCCAGCGTGGGCGTGGATCCCATTTCGCGACGGGAGCTCTGGCGAATGGTGCAGGCACTGGTGGCCGACGGTATGGCAGTGGTCTGGAGCACGTCCTACCTTGATGAGGCGGAACTTTGCAGCGACGTTCTTCTCCTGAATGAAGGTCGACTGCTATTCAACGGCCCTCCCGGAGAACTAACCGCTCGGGTCAGGGACCGCTGCCGGGTGATCCGTGGAATCGAAGGAAGCCGACGCCGGGTTCTGGCGCGGGCACTTCGCCTTCCGGAGGTGCTGGATGGGGTGATTCAGGGCAGCACGATCCGGCTGCTCCTGAGGGATGCCGGACGGGAGCCATCGCTCGCCGGGTTGAATGCAGGTACGGAGGCACGATCAACGCCAGGCCCGCCCCGGTTTGAAGATGGCTTCATCGACATCCTGGGTGGAGGTCCCGGCGGACATTCGGTCCTCGCCGAACACCTGCCCGAGATCCCGCATACCGGTGAAGTGGTGATAGAAGCCCGGGACCTGACACGCAAGTTTGGAAGCTTTACCGCTGCGGACCATGTCGATTTTCAGGTTCACGGGGGCGAGATCTTCGGGTTGCTCGGCCCCAACGGCGCCGGGAAATCCACCACCTTCAAGATGATGTGCGGACTCCTCGTTCCAACGTCGGGAACCGCCACCGTCATGGGTATCGACCTGAAGCAGAGCGCCAGCGAAGCGCGTCAGAAAATCGGGTACATGGCTCAGAAATTTTCGCTCTACGGGAGCCTCACCGTGAGTCAAAACCTGCAGTTTTTCGCCGGGATTTATGGACTGTATGGAAATCGCAAACGCGAGGCCATTGAACAGATGATTTCCGTGTTCTCCTTTGGCCCGCTGATTCATGCCAAGGCGGATGCACTGCCCCTGGGTTTTAAACAACGCCTCGCTCTGGCCTGCGCCGTCATGCACGAGCCGCCGCTTCTCTTTCTGGATGAACCCACCTCCGGGGTCGATCCCGTCACCCGTCGCGAATTCTGGACCCACATCAACGGGGCGGTCGAAAAGGGCGTCACCGTGATGGTCACCACCCATTTCATGGATGAGGCTGAGTACTGCGATCGCATTGGACTGGTCTATCGCGGAAAATTGATCGCCACCGGAACGCCCGACGCCCTGAAGCAAATGGCCGCCCGTCCGGGACTCGAAGAACCCACCATGGAGGACGCCTTTATAGAGCTGGTGGGACGCCATCCGGAATGAGACTGGCCATGACACCCCGCCCATCATTCCGCCGCCTCACGGCTCTCTGCCGGAAGGAGACACTGCAAATCCTTCGGGACCCCAGCAGTCTCCTCATCTCCGTCGGGCTGCCGCTGGTGATGCTAGTCATCTTTGGATACGGACTGAATCTGGACTCCAGTCGGATCCGTGTCGGCCTGGTCCTGCAGGACGACGGCGGCGATGCCGTCCGATTTGCCTCCCACCTGAACGGTTCCCCCTACCTGGAGGTGGTCAGCGGTTCCCAACCCGAGATGACCCGGCAATTGGTCAACGGCTCGATTCGCGGCATGATTGTTCTGGCGTCTGATTTTTCACGTCGCGGCATCGAATCCGGGAGTCAGG
>CAIPFS010000418.1 GCA_903864375.1 uncultured Verrucomicrobiota bacterium | reverse complement strand
GCGACCTTGCGGGTATTGACGTTCAGGCTGGCGGTGCCCAGCCCGCCACCGTTCGAAGCACCGACGAACGTCAACGCGTTCGTGTCAAACTTGCAGGTGAATGCCAGGGCATTTTCCTCACCATTGGCGGTGATGACCACGCCGACCACATTGGTCCTGCCGGCATAGGCGGTTGGGAGGCTGAGAGAAACCGTCCGGGGATTGCTCCCCAGGAGTCCCCGATGATCCCGATTGGGGCCCACCCGCACGGGTGTTTCCGGCCCGCCCACACCGGTCAAGGGATCGAGCCCCACGGCAAAGCGTCCAGCCTGCACCCAGTCAATCACAGTCAGCAACCCGTCACCCAATGTTGCCAACGGGGCACAATCCGCGGCCTGAAAGAAATTGGTGGGAACGTCGTCCAACCCGGCGACATATCGTCCCACTTGGACCCAGTCGCCAACACCCACCCGTTTATCCCCGTTGGGCAAGGGAGTCACGTCGGCCTCGAAGGCAGCCGATTTGATCTGGATGGGGGAGGGCAACCAATTGGCGCCCAGATTTCCGGAATCGGAGTCGACAATTTCGCGCCGTGTCGGCACGTCGCCAAAATCCACCACCGTATTCCGGTCCACCAGCTGAAGGGCCGTATTCAAGATCACGCGAACCACTTCGTTGGTTCCCTGGGGCAGTGCCGTGCCCGAGGGAAGCGCCAGCGCAATACCGACCTTTCCGGGCCTGTTGGTTGAATAGTTGACCAGCAACTGGCCGGCCAGGGCGTCATTTCCGGCGCGGGCGGAATTAAACGAGAACAGGGTGCTGTCGAAGGTCAGACTGAAACTCAACGCGTTTTCCACCCCATCGCAAACCATCTCCACGGGAAGCTCCACCGTCCGTAATGACTGGGCCACCGTGGGTGCAACCCACACCGGCACCGGCGTTCGGTTCACAATCAAGCGGGCGGAGATATTGGTGGCGCATCCCGCCGCATTACAAACTTGAACGGAATAGATGCCCGCATCGGACCGGGCGGTGGTCGGAAGTGTCAGTTGGGCGTTGGTCTCACCCGGAAGGAGGGTCTGATTGAACAGCCATTGATAAGTGAACGGTGACGAACCGTAGGCAGTGACTGAAAATGACGCCGACCCACCCACCACCACGGTCTGGTCCACTGGCGGCGAACCGATCGAGACTGCAAAGGGCGTCGCGCACTTTCCAGCGGCACGGGCGGAAAAAAGCGTCAGGATCTCCGATGCTGCCAGGCTACGATTGTAAACCGTGAATTCATCCAGCTTACCCAGCCAGCGCTCGGCCGGGTACAACGCCAACGATTGGGCCGAACTCGAACCAATATAGAGGGGTCCGTGATTGATATTCAGGCTTCCCCCGAGGCCACCCACCGTCCGGGTCATCTGTCCATTGACATACACCGACACGCTGGTCGGTGAAATCGTCAAAGCGATGTGGCTCCATTGATTCAGAGGTACGGATGCGGCTCCATCGGTCCAGTCGGCGAAATCGTGCGGCAGGCCGGTGACGCCCTCGATGATGAAGACCACATTCCCCGTCGGAACCCCGGTCGGCTGGACGGAGACCGGCCCTTTGACCCCCATTCCAAACTGAATCTCCGAGGTGGATATCCCCGATGCCTTCATGACAAAGGTATTGACGTTACCGTCCAAGGCCGTGGGCAACACCCAGGTTTCGATGGTCAATGATTTTGAATTGAATTCCGGGGAATCGTTCAAGACCAGGGAATAGCCCCCACTAAAGAGGAAGGCGCTTCCGACCCGGCCATCGGAGTACTGGATTCCGTTGCCCGTCACGGGATGGGACAGTTCGTCCCGAGTGCTTCCTTCACCCCGCAGCCAGGCGACCAATCCATCGGGAGCCGGCACACATGGGCCATAGACCTCGATGCTGCCCGCCGAGGTCACGGCTTCGTAGCCCGTGGCTCCCGCCTGGCTTTGAAGTGGGATGACCCCGGTCGAATTGTATTTTCCTACGATCGTCACCGTGGCCTCGCCGGACGCCGGAAGCGTCCCCAGCGTGGTCACTCGGGACGTGGGGGTCACAACGGTCGTTCCTTGCGAGGAAACCAAGCTGACGACCGTAAGCCCGTCCGGCAGGACAGTGGTCAGGACCACGTCCTGCGCCGAACGAACGGAATCATTTTTAACCCGGTAGACGGCCGTGAACGGGTCGTTCTCCCGGATGGAGGAAGGAATCGTAGCGCTCAGGATCAACGAGCTCGCGCACTTCCCATTTTTTCCCGACTGGCGGATGGCCAGAATCTCCGCCGGATCCAGAACCCGGGAGTACACGGTCAACTCGTCCACGCTCCCCTGGAAGGGATAACGAAGTCCATTGGCACTCACTCCCAGCGCCCCAATGGCCATTGGGGTGGACGTGACAAAGGGTCCCTGCGACGGAATTGGGTCTGAGGGCATCCCGTCCAGATAAAACGTCATGAACTGATCGGTGACGGTGACAGCGACATGATGCCAGCCGGTATCATTGACCGTGATGGAGGAAAGGCTGGTGGTTTGCTGGACCCGGGAGACCGCGAGGTTGCCCGCAGAGGTGATGACAATTGAAAACGAACCCAGCCCGCCTCCCAGAACAACCCCATCTCCGTTGGGGCCCGCCGAGGCGGTCGAATCCCGTTGAATCCAGCCTTCAATCGTGAAGGTGGAAGCGGGGAGTGTTTCCGGGTGAAGCAATTGAATCCAGGAGCTTCCATCAAAGTGGAAGGCCTGTCCGACCATCCCTGGCACCAGAGCCACGGTTTGGGCCACCAGACCGTCATCCCGGTGCAAGCCGTCCATGGCGATACCATCCGCCAATTGCTCTCCCCGCCACCAACTCAGTGCCCCGGCGGGGAGCAGCAGGCAATCATCGATAACGCTGGTGGAAACCACCTGCACGTCGTTGGCGGCATAATTGTCCGGGCCGTCGTGAGTCACCCGGGCCTCCAGCTGATAGTCGCCGGCAACCGGCGACGCCTCCGTCCACGAAACCAGCCGGGATTCGGTGCTCCCAATATCTCCCAGGTTGATGGTCACGCTGCCTGGGCTGTTGGACACCCAATTCAAACCCGCATCCGGGAGGAGTGCGAAGCCGTTGGTGGGAAAGGACAGTTGAACCTGAACATTCTTCTCGAGAAAGGCCCCATTATTGGTTACCGCCAATTGCATCCACAGGGGCTCGCCCACCGCCACCCTCGAGCTGGTGGTCCCGTTCACAAAGCCGATATCATGAAATTCGCCCGGACATTTACCGTTGGATCCGCTGGCATAGACTGAGGAAATCTCATCAACCGACAGTACCCGCCCATACACCGACAATTCGTCGATCGATCCCAAAAACCCGTAGGTCTGGCCGTTGACCACTTCTCCCGTCTGGCCGATTGCCAGTCTTCCCGAATACGAGAATGTCGGCGTGAACCCGAAGTCAGAACCGGCACTCTTGCCATCGATGTAGAATTGAACGGCATTGCCCCTCCGGGTGACGGCCACATGATGCCAACCCGTATCCGTGATGGTCCCAGCGCTATAGCTTGCCAAGGCATTGACCTGGCTGAGGAAGAGATTGCCCGCCGCGGTGATGCCAAAGGCGACAGAGCGGTCCCCGCCCCCCAGAAAGACCCCCGCTCCGGTTCCGGTCTGGGTAATGATCGCCGAACTGGCGCGTCGAATCCAACCTTCCATGGTCAATGTCTGGAGCGACAACGCCGAGCTGTCGGCGATTGTCAACCCATGAACTCCGTCAAAGACAAAGGCCTGCCCCACCTTGCCGGGTTGAAAGGTGACATAGGTATTGGGAATCGCTGAAATCAGGCCCACTTGACTTCGGCCATCTCCCTCCGCCTTGAACCAGGCCACCAGATCGGAGGGAACCGCGGCACAATCGTCCGCCTGCAGGAAGGAACGGGAAATGGTCGCGGCAAGGGCCAAGGCTGCGGCACGGACAGGGAAGCGACGAAGAGCGCCCATCAATCTCACCATATTCTTAAACGATACTCGTTCATCCGTTTGGAGTCGAGCCAAAGATTACCGTCCATCCATCCCTCACGAATACACGACACCGGCTTTCGGCACACCCACCTTATTGTGACTAGGAAACATAAGAATGGGAATGTCTGGGTGGAGATCATCGTAAGGGCCGGAGAAATCCACTTCCTTCTGCGGTATCCGACCCCCTGGAGGTGGACGATGCAGAGCCCCGGCACATCCGCGACCGGGAGGCGTCGAATTCCCTTTTACTCAACCGTCCGGTCGCACTCAGATCGCTCGCACCGCCACGATAACAGATGTCATTAGAAAGCGGTTCTAATTCCAGGAATCAGACTTCCGCCCCAGCCAATACCGATCCGGATGGCAATGGTGCAGAGTTCCGGTTGCAGGACACAGGTGGCACCGACGCCGATCCCGATGATTCCGGCTCCGATTCCAATGCAGATTTCGGGGTTCCGCGAACAAAAGGTACTCGGCGGCTGGGCGCTCCGATTGTCCGAGTGAGGCGGAGGATCGTAGTCGGGGAGATTTTCGAGGCACTCGTCGGAGGCCGTCTCATAGATGTCGGGCTGTCGGCAGTTATCCAGCCATTCACCCATCAGAATTTCCAGCAGG
Source organism: uncultured Verrucomicrobiota bacterium (assembly GCA_903864375.1). GTDB lineage: Bacteria > Verrucomicrobiota > Verrucomicrobiia > Limisphaerales > UBA9464 > CAILNN01. The sequence goes on along the minus strand of CAIPFS010000418.1, from coordinate 1,264 downwards.
ACACCATCCGTCAGTCCCTCCTCGGGTGTTCCCTGGCGGGCAATCAACTGCTGGATTCGCTGCAACAATTGATCGCAACTGGCACTAGTAGCGTCGCCGGAATCTCCACCCTCAGAATCCTCGGCCAGCCCAAGGAGATCGGTTCGATTCACCGGATCATTATTCACAAATCGATAGAGATTCCATCCCCCGGCTTCGTAGACGGGATCCCGGGTCAGCCACCGTTGGAACGCCGGGTCATAAAATCGGAATCCGTAGTAGTAAAAGCCGGTTCCGGGGTGGATTTCCTGGGAGGAGAATCGATAGGCGTTGGCGTCGGCAAGAAGGCCCATCCTGGTGGTCAAATTGCCAAAAGGATCGTAACGGTATCGAGCGAGCAGGTTTCCCTGCGCACTGACCATGGCGGTGATGTTTCCCACGGCATCCGCGTGATAATAGGCGTGGACGGGAAGCGATCCATCATGGGTCGTTCGAGCCAGGAGCCCTCCAATTCCGAAGGAACCGTCTGCTCGTCCGCGCAGAGCCACACCCCGGGTATAGGTGACGGACGGAAGGTTCTGGCCATTCCGCTCCTGAACCACAAGCCGACCATCGTACAAATATCGGGTTTCCCCAGTGATATTCCACGCTCCAACACCATACTTCAGATCCAGAGGGCCGTAAGTCTGATTGGTTCCACCGATCAAGGTGAAACCCCGGGAACCGAGCGGGGCAGATGCGGCTCCCAAGGCGGTCACCGCTCCGGTGGTTGTAATCAAGGCATTGGAATCAAACCAGGAATCACCGCCGGCCGACTCTTGGGAAACTAAATAGACGACCGTATTAGCCTCAACAATGACGGGACTGACCAGCGGAGCATAACCAAACTGACCGGGTGTAAGGCCGGAGAGATTCAGCAAAGTCGAGGCTCCGGGAAAATCGGTCCCGTCGGATCGAACGAGCTTGAGGGCATGGGTGCCACTATTGCCTGGGAGGACATATCGACCCAGATGGGAAACGATCAGCGGAGATGCACCGACCCTGAACTGGCAGCCAACCCAGCCTGAGAAATCATTCCGGGGATGTCCACCGTTGGTGGTGACCGAAACCAGGGGAACGGTGCCGGCGCCCGAGGCCCAGGAGGATTCGATGCTCTTTCTTCGACGGAACAATCCATCATAAAAGAATTCCACCTTGTTGGAGGTCCCGGAAGTGATGCGTGTCAACTGATTGAATTCATCGTAATCCAGAAGATGAATTCCGTCGGACAGGGGACTTCCATCGG
>CAIPFS010000417.1 GCA_903864375.1 uncultured Verrucomicrobiota bacterium | reverse complement strand
TAGGCTTACCTGAGGTTTTTGGGTACGCGATCCCTCTTATTGTACCTTTAACGCCCGTGGGCACAATTTCGATAAGGAATGTCCTCTTATCGACTCCATCCGCATCCCCGCTCTGCCGTTGTGGGGAAGTGGCTGCGAACCCACTCCGAGTTTCTCCGTCCGTGGACCGGTCGGTTGTTCCGGTTTCAAACGTTGGCCTATCCGGCGCCGAAGGATGTGCTCAGCGGACTGGGTGCCATGGAACGTGGCGGTCGATGGAATCCACCCGGCCTTGCGACACTCTACGGAAGTACCACCGACACGACCGCTCTGGAAGAATGCAAGGCCAACGACCGATACTACGGTTTCGTTACGACCAGTCCACGGTTGTTGGTGGCCATTGAAGCGCGACTGGATCGAGTGCTGGACCTGTCCGACGTCGCCGTCCGCCGCTCCCTCGGGGTAACGCTGGAAAGATTGGCGTCCGAGGACTGGCGCAAGCTGTTGAACGCCCACCGAGAAAGCTTCAGCCAAGCTTTGGGTCGCGCAGTGGCAGAAGCCGGCGGCCACGGCCTGCTGGCCCGCTCCGCAGCCGTTCCCCGCGGCCTGAATGTCGCGATATTCACCAAGCAGATGTCCACCACCACTCGGCTTTCTGTGGTTGAAGGTGAAATGCTGGCGAAATGGGTCAGTAAAACGAACGGTTGAAACCTGCAAATTTGCAGGCTACTTTGCAGGCAGAAGTTATGGCCACGATCACTCGAAAGAACAAGGCGATCCACCAGGGTCTCGATTCGTTCCAATTCGCTCATCGCGACGCGAAGACCTACACCGACTTGTTGCGGCACTACCGGAGCAAGTTTGCCCTGTCGCAGCCGTTGGTCGTGCGTCTGACCGGCTTTTCGCCCCGTTCCGTGGCCAAGTGGAGCCAGGGTGAATCGCCGTCCCCAAAGCAGGAGAAGGCCCTGGTTGAAATGGATCGATTGCTTGACGGGTTGGCGAGGGTGATGGAACCGGTCCAGGTAGGCCGCTGGTTGAAGTCGCCCAACGCCGCCTTCGACGGCTCGACACCCCTTCAAGTCGTCGAGCGCGGTGAGCTCGACCGAATCTGGCGGATGCTCTTCGACCTCGAATCCGGCCAGCCGGGGTAACCCCAGGAATTTGGCGCGTGAATCCGGGTGGTGATGGTGCGGCGGGCTCGGAGCGGTCAAGAATACTACGGGTCGGTTCGATCAGGGCTCCCCGTCCCAATGGTCCTGCGGACGGCCAACTGGCTTCGCCCGTTCGGAATGGTGTCCGAAGCGGAAGCGGCGTCCCGCCGCTTTGGCCCAACGATTTGTTGTGCCCGCACCGAATTGGCGCGGTCCGAACCGGCGCGGATCGGACGCAGCATCGCCCTACCGATGTTGATGTGAATCAAAAGGTTGCATAAAAAATGAATGGACGAAGACTTATCGTTTGAAAGCCTCCCCGGTTAAACGAATTCTCCCTCTCTTCATTCTCCCAGGGAGGCTGTGATTGACGTTCATCGTCGCCTAAATCGAATTCAGGAAGTCCAGCAGCTGCTGGCGCTGGACCGGGTTGAGTTGCCGGTAGCGGTCCCGGCTCCGGGCGGCCTCACCGTCATGTCCCAGAATGGCGGCGTCGGGAGTCGGCGCCCGTCCGTCGTGGAGGAAGACGGGGCGCGCCCGAAGTCCCCAAAGAGGCGCGGTCTTCATCTCCCGCGGCCCTGCAGCGGCCTGACCAATGCCATCGGCCAGACGGCCCATATCGTGCAGCAGGAGGTCCGAGTATAGATTCACCGGTTGATTTCTCAGGGCTGCCACCTCGCTGTGGCCCGTCTGTTGTGTCGGCAGGTGGCATCCGGCGCACCCGATATCCGCAAAGATGCGCTGTCCCACCGCAGATGAACGATTTAACGGCAATGGGGGTGGAGGAGCGAGGTAGCGAATGAAATCCGCGGCGGCATCAATATCGCTTTTATCGGTGACGGGATTGAGGACGTCCTCCGGGTCTGCAATTGGATCGAAAACGGCCAGGAGCCCGGTGTTTCCATTGGGGGCGTTCTCTGTGGGGAAGAAACGGCTCGTGATACCCATTTCGTTGACGTAGGCGTCCGCGGCAAAGGCGAGGAGGGTTGCCTGCTGCGCCTTCCAACCGAAGCGTCCCACCCGGTTGGTCTGGGTGGTCACATCGGTGACGATGGCGACACGGCCATGGATACCGTCGGGCTGGGGACGGCGCTCGTTGGCTCGAATGGCGTCGTCCGGGATCGCTTCGATCAAGCCCAGTCCGAACAACGGGGTGGTGATGCGTCGTGCAACCACATTGGCTTCCCGGGGAATGAATTCCTGAACCGCGGGGTCAATGGCAAACTGTTGGAGCAGGGAACCACCCTGATCGGCCATGGGATCGAAGACCCCGTGATGCATCCGCCCGAAGCGGGTCACGAAGAGTGCGCTGGAGCCCCCGATCACGGGAGTAGTGTGACAGGCGGCACAAGAAGTGTTGTTGAAGAGGGGGCCCAGCCCGGATTCGGGTGTTTCAACGTTGCTGAACTCTTCGGACCCGGTGGCAAATGCCGCCAGTTGACCGATCGTGAGACGCGAAAGAGGGTCGCCAAACCGCCCTCGAGGGGGCGGGGGTAGTGTTGGATTCAGGTTGTGGGCCGGGCGTTCAGCGTCTTGCTGCGGGGGTGGCAGTTCCCTGGGGTGGGCGCTGGCGTGGTGGATCCCAAAGAGGGCAAGGGCTGCTCCAGTCCGGGAGACAATGAGCGGGAGTTTCATAACCGATTTGGATTTGTGGGAGTGACGTGTAGCCGGGGTAAACCGGACGTGGTCCCGGCTGGCGGAAATTCCATCGACCGCTGAGAAGCGGTGTGGAAACTCCTGTCAAGCCGGGCCATGTCGCAACAGACACGCCCCCAAATGAATCGGAGATGAATGAATTCTTCAGCCGGCTTCGGACGGCGAACCGTTCGACCAATGCTCATTGGCGGCTACGGCTGAGTCGACGAACTCGTGTTCCTTCTGGCGGACGACCAGCACCGGGCACGGGGCATGGCGGACCACGTTTTCAACCACACTGCCCAGAAACATGTGCTCCAGACCGGTTCGTCCGTGGGTGGAGATGACAATCAGGTCACGGCCTCCTCTCTGGCGATGTCAACAATCTGGGTTTCCGGCGAACCGAAGACCACGCGGGTGTCGGCGGCGATCAGCGGCCGGACCACCTGATTGGCGAGTTTGTCGAGTTCGGCCACGGCGTTAGCGCTCAGGTCGGCCTCCATCTGGGCGAGGGCAAGTCCCCCGAATTCAGTGACGGGATAGGGCTCCTGAATCACATAGAGGAGAATCAGCTTTCCGCCGTATTGTCGGGCCAGGGGGATGCCGTACTGCAATGCCTTGCGGCCGCAGTCTGAAAAATCGACGGGGACAAGAATTCGTTGCAGATGAATTCCGGTGGGAGGGCCGCCGGGCGCAGGGGCGGGGGTGGGATTGGAGATGCCGGTATTCGGGAGGGGTAAATCGGTGTTCATGCGAAAAGGTGGATAACGGTTGACGTCTTCCGGTGCCCGTCTCGCTCCCGCCGGGGGGGATGCTTCCCACCGTCAGCGATCGTCGGGTTGGGCTTCAATGAGAGCATGAATCGAATGGGGATCAACGCCATCCGCTTCTTGGGAATGATCCGCCGTATTTTGGCTTTCATCCGGAGGGAACCCACCCGGCACCGACCGAAAGGCTGGGTTCCGCATTGCCCCCCGCGTCGTCTCATGCTTTGTTCTTGTCCGGCTTACCGAGCGCTTTATGCAGATCACGAAGAACCTCCACGATACCGAATACGATTACCTCCTGAGCGGACGGATTGACGGTCCGGCGGCGCATCAGCTGGAGGTGGAAGTCCTGGCCGCCATCCGCGCGGGTGCCACCCGGATTTATATCAATCTGGCGGAGGCCACCTTTCTTTGCTCGGCTGGCATCCGGGTCATTCTTCAATACCATCGACAACTGAAGGCCCAGGGAAAGTCCCTGTTGATTTCGAGAACGTCTCCCGAGATTGATCAGATATTGGAACTCACCGGGTTTCGCGACAGCGTGGTTGAAAAGACCTGAGTCGTTCCAATTTGAGTTTTCCTCGTTCGCGTGGAGTCCGAATTCACACTCCCGGCGACCCATGACGCAGCCCAGGTGGTTGCGGAACGGTGGGAGAGTTTTGTTGGTGCCGCTGGCGTTCCCGTCAAGGTGGCGTTCGCCGCCGACCACGCTCTGACCGAGCACGTTCAAAACCTGGTCGACCATGGCGGGGCGAACGGACTGACGGTCACCTTCAGCAGCCAGGAGGGACGGCTGCACCTCACGATCCTGGATGATGGGGTTCCCTACAATCCACTGGATGCCCCGGAACCCGACCTGTCGCTTCCTTTGGAACAACGGCCCATCGGCGGTCTGGGTGTCCATTTGATGCGCCGTTTAATGGACTCAGTTCACTACGAACGGCGCGATGGAAAAAACCGCCTGGAGATGGTCAAGTGCTGGACGCCCTGACGGCAGGGAGTGGGGTCCAAGGTTTCCCGACGGTTTGATGTTCACGGGAATCTGGTCCTTGCCCCGTGGGACCGCCCGGGGTAATTCTTTTCCCCGCATGAGTTCCCACCTATCCCGCCGCCGGTTTCTGACGCGATCTGCCCAAGCTGCGGTGACCACCCGGTTATTGAGTTATGCCGGGCCCGCCTGGGCAGTGTCTCCGAACGAGAAACTGAATATCGCCGTGATCGGCACAGCGAATCAGGCGAAGTACGATCTCGATAATGTGTCGCACGAGAACATCGTGGCTCTCTGCGACGTGGATGAAGTGTTTCTCAATGCAGCTCTGACCACTCATCCGAAAGCCGCCAAGTTCCGGGATTACCGCCGGGTGTTGGATCAGAAGGGCATTGATGCCGTGGTGGTGGGGACCCCGGACCATACCCATGCGGTCATCAGTTGTGCGGCCCTCAAGTCCGGACGGCATGTGTACTGCGAAAAACCGCTGGCTCGCACCATTTCAGAAGTGCGCGCGGTGACGGAACTGGCGCACAAGACCGGCCTGGTCACGCAAATTGGAACCCAGATTCACGGGGGGAACAATTACCGACGGGTCGTGGAGTTGATTCAATCCGGGACCATCGGCGAGGTGAATGAAGTTCACGTCTGGGTGGGCGGAGGATTTGGAGGGAAGAAAGTGCCCACCACAACGCCGCCGGTGCCGGCCACGCTGGAATACGATCTCTGGCTGGGGCCGGTCGATTATCGTCCGTATCATCCGGATTATCTCCCCTTCGTCTGGCGCAATTGGTGGTCGTTTGCCGGTGGAACCCTGGCGGACCTGGGTTGTCACCATGTGGATCTCTCCCACTGGGCACTGGGACTCCGGACTCCCTCGCATGTTCGGATTCTGGACGGACCTCCCGTTGACAGGGATTGCCCGCCGACATGGCTGATTTCCCAATTGGAATATCCTCACGGGGTCCGTCGCGACGGCACCAAGACCGGGCCGGTGAAGCTCACCTGGTATCATGGGGACAAGCGTCCGCCACAGTTTGCCAAGGGTGAACTACCCCAGTGGGGGAATGGAACGCTGTTTGTCGGCAGCAAGGGCCTGCTGCTGGCGGACTACGACAAGCATGTTTTGCTGCCCACCGCCAAGTTTGCAGGGGTCCAGCCTCCCGCTGAATTCATTCCGAATTCCATCGGGCATCACAAGGAATGGACGGAAGCCTGCAAAGGCCGCGGAAAAACCCTCTGTAGTTTCGACTATTCCGGTCCGCTGACCGAGGCCGTTCTGCTGGGCAACATTGCCCATCGTGTTGGACGCGAATTCGCGTGGGATGCAGCCAAAATGAAGGCCGTGGGTGTTCCCGAGGCCGACCAATACCTGCATCACCGGTATCGCAAGGGCTGGAGCTTGTAGGGTGCCGGGGCTTCCGGCTTTACCCCGGAGCCCGGGTGTCTCGACCGGTCTGTTCGATCAAGTGATCAGCGGCTTGACCAGCTCGCCGCTGACGTCCGTCAGGCGATAGTCGCGGCCCTCAAACCGATAGGTGAACTGGGTATGCTCAATGCCCAGCAGATGCAGCAGCGTGGCGTGGAGATCGTGAACGTTGACCGGGTCTTCGACAATATTGTACCCGAAATCGTCCGTTCCCCCGAGGACGAGGCCCGGCTTGATGCCGCCACCGGCCATCCAGATGGAGAAACATCGCGGATGATGATCCCGTCCAAAGTTGGTCTTGGAAATGTCGCCTTGTGAGTAGGCGGTTCGACCGAACTCACCGCCCCAGATGACCAGAGTTTCGTCCAGCAGTCCCCGTTGCTTCAGATCTTTGACGAGGGCGGCGCTGGCCTGGTCGGTGTTGCGGGTTTGAGCCTTCAGTCCATCGGGCAATCCACCGTGATGGTCCCAATCCCGATGGCACAGTTGCACGAAGCGGACACCCCGTTCCGTCAGCCGCCGGGCCAGGAGGCAGTTGTTGGCAAACGAAGGCTTGCCGGGTTGAGCCCCGTAGCTCTCCAGTACTTCCTTCGGTTCTGTGCCAATGTCCATCAACTCGGGGACGCTGGTTTGCATCCGGAAGGCCAGTTCGTAATTGTCGATGTGGGTCCCGATATCGGGGTCACTCAAGGCTCCCAACTGTTTCCGGTTGAGCTCCTGCATGGCGTCCAGCAATTGCCGCCGGGCGGTACTGCTGAGGCCGGGAGGATTGGAAACGTAGAGGACCGGGTCGCCGGAACTGCGCATCTGGACTCCCTGATAATTGGCCGGGAGGAATCCGTTTCCCCAATAGCGGGCCTGGAGTGCCTGGCCGCCGCTGCCGCTGGTCAGGACGACATAGGATGGGAGATTGGCGTTTTCACTTCCCAACCCATAGGCCAGCCAGGCCCCCATGGTGGGGCGTCCGGGCTGTTGATTACCGGTTCCAAAGAAAGTCACCGCCGGATCATGATTGATGGGGTCCGTGTGGACGGACCGGACCAAAGCGATGTCGTCGACGATGCTGCCGGTATGCGGCAGGAGGGAACTCAGTTCGGTGCCGGACTTCCCGTATCTCTGAAACGGGTAGGCGGAACCAACGCACTTGAGAACCGTTTGTCCGGCCGTCATGCCCGTGATCCGCTGGCCCATCCGGACGCTGGGCGGAAGTTCTTCGCCGGTCATTTGCTCCAGCCTGGGCTTGGGGTCAAAGAGGTCGAGGTGGGACGGGGCTCCGGATTGGAAAAGGTAAATGACCCGCTTCGCCTTGGGCGCCCAATGAAGATGGGGCAGGGCTCCTCCGGTATGCGCGGAAGCCGCCGCCGACTGGGTGCGCGGATTCAGAAGCGTGGCCAGGGCCATGGTTCCCAGTCCCGTGGTGCTGCGGGTGAGAAAAG
>CAIPFS010000416.1 GCA_903864375.1 uncultured Verrucomicrobiota bacterium | reverse complement strand
CACTCCCCATTCCTTCCACGGCATGACTCCATCGTCTTCCCATGAAAGTGTCCACCATCTCCCCGGTACATTCTGTACACCATCTCCCCGGTACATACCCTCGTTGACACAGGCGGCGCTGGCTGCGTGACGTATTTGGTGAGTTACGACGTGGCGGACGACACGAGGCGATTGAGACTGTCGAAGGTCCTGCTGGATTACGGAAAGCGGGTGCAGGAGAGCGTGTTCTGGGTGGAGTTGGAGGAGGAGGAGTTGGTGGAGCGGATGAAGGCTCGGGTTAGGCGGGAGGTGTCTGAGGGGGAGGACTCGGTCTGGGTGGTAGCGCTCTGCAAGGGCTGCTCGGGTAGGGTGGAGGCAGTGGGGGTGGCGAAGGTGCCGGACGTGGCGGGGTGCTATGTGGTTTGAGGGGGAGGTTCCGCAGCGGACGGATTGACAGCGGCGGGCAAGGCAGGGCGGGAGGGGAGCACCAAATTCGCCTGTGGGTACAAAAATAGCGATAATACGAGTTGGACCTTGGTTGGGATGAATCCAAACGCGGTCGGGTGCTGGCAGTGCGCGGTATCGACTGCGTGCGCTTGGCGGCCGACTTATTCGATGGACGATTAATAGTGACGTGGGCTTCACCGCGCGACGACGAGGAACGATTCGTGACAGGCGGCTCGGTTGACGGCAAGTGTTTTGCGTTGGTCTGGACTGCGCGCGATGGCGGTGTCCGAATCATTCCAGCGAGGAGGGCGAGGAATGCCGAAGAAAGACACTATCGTGAGTTATTCCATTGAGGAGGTCAGAGCCATGCTGTCCCAAGAGCCGGACCGGACCGATTGGGCCAAGATCAATGCGAGGTCGGAGGCGGAGTTGGAGGCGTCGATCCTGGCAGATCCCGACGACGTCCATGGCGAGTTGGATTGGACGAATGCGGTTCGGGGAATTCCGCTACCCAAGGAACACATCAACCTGAGGGTGGACCATGATGTCATGCAATGGTTCCGGTCGAACGGCCAGGGTTATCAGACGCTGATGAACAATGTGTTGCGGGCGTATGTGGAGTCGCGGCGCGGGTAACTTCTACAGGGCCGAGAGAGAGGTGCTCCCCCGAAATACGAATGCACTGCCGTATTCTGGTAGCTGGGAGGAAACAATGGCAACCTTGGATTGGGCCCAATGTCCGGCAGTGGAAAGCGTTCCTGGACGGGTCAGCGGCATGTGGACTTTCCGGAATTCGCGCACACCCGTTCAAGTGGTGTTCGAAAACTTGGAGGACGGCATGTCGATTGAGGAGATCATCGACCAGTACCCCGTATCCCCCGACGAAATCAGGGCTGTCCTTGGGTTCGCCGCAAGGAGCTTGGACAAGACACCAAGTTAATGACCTCAAGCCATGAACGTTCAATACTCCCGCACGACTATAGCGACGCCCTAAGATCCTTCATCAACATCATCAGTTGCATCGGATCAAGCGGTGAGGCTTGGAAACCGTGATGAACGTAAAACGACTTTGCGGCATCGTCGATTGCATGCACGAGTACGCCTCTGACCCCTATCGAGTCTGCCACCGAGGCGATTCTCCCGAGTGCGTCCCGCAGAAGTTGCCTTCCCGAGTCCACGTCCGTGTTCGTTCTTGGCGACAGCCAGCCTAGCCAGCAAGATGACCCCAACGGGATGGTTCGCAATGCCCTGTGCCATTCGCGGCGTCACTTCATCCTTACGGACGGATCCCGCGACCAATGAGTGATACCCCACGACCCGACCATCCCGGTGGGCGACGTAAGTCCTGGTGGTTTCGGCTTTCTGGTTCGTCAACGCGAACCGGGCCAGCCAAGTATTCAGCGTAGTGTTTCCGCAATCGAACTCGTCGAGTTCGTGGTGCCGCGCCAATTTCTCAATGATCAGCGGTGCGTCGATTGGTTCCAGCGACACTATCGGCTCTCGGCGGCGGGTGGCTCCGAAAAAAGCTTCTGGACCTGCGGGATTACTCGGGGCGGTGCGTCCAAGGCGGCCATGAATGCATCCCACTGGGGCGGGCTGGCGACAAAATTGGCCGATTCGGACAGCGCGGCCTCTGCTTTTTCACAGGCGCTGTCGATAATAAACCGAGCCACGTTGACACCCCGCCGCTCCGCTGCGACGCGAATGAGCGATTCCTCCCTGAGGGTTGCACTCAGGCGGAAACGCTTTGATCGAATGACGCTGTCGGGTGCTATGGCCAATTTGACTCCCTGATCCCATTGTATGCATGCTGCTTCATGAATACATCGGGTGTG
>CAIPFS010000415.1 GCA_903864375.1 uncultured Verrucomicrobiota bacterium | reverse complement strand
GAGGTCTATTTTTCTGGAAGCGGCCTTTCCGGTGGAGTGGTGGCCAAAACACCGGCGAAAGTGACCTTGGAGGGAGCGGCCGGGGGATTGACGGCCGCACCGGTGGAGCCCGGAAAGAGTGCCACATTGCGGCTGGTCATCGCAGCGGATGCTCCGCTTGGAAGTCGCGAAATTCGCCTGGCGGGACCGAATGGGGTTTCGAATCCGCTCACGATACAAATCAGCGACCTGCCCGAGTGGACCGAACGAACCCCGGACAGCTCGCTGGCCGAGGCTCCCACCTACGAACTTCCGGGTGCCATCTCGGGGGTTATTGGTTCGGCAGCTGAGTCGGATTTCCTCCGGTTCAAGCTCCATGCCGGACAGCGGGTTGTTTTTGATGTTCAGGCCAACCGCAACGGTTCCCCCCTGGACCCGACTCTTTATCTCCTCGATTCCGGTGGCAGGGAGCTGGCCCGTAGCGAGGATGTTCATGGTCTGGATTCCTTTCTTGAATTCACTCCGCCCTCGGATGGCGACTACGTTGTCAAACTGACGGACACCCGCTTTCAGGGCGGTGGTGATTACCGCTATCGATTGGTGGCGGGGGTGCGCCCGTATCTGGAGTTTCTGTTTCCGTTTGGCGGGCGTCGTGGAACAACGGCTGAAATCCAGTTTCAGGGGCACAATCTGGACGGGGCCGATCGTTTGAAGTTGCAGGTGGCAGCCGACGCGCCCCTGGGACGCCAGGATGTGCGGGCCCGGACCGCGGATGGAATCTCCAATCCCATGCCGTTTGAGGTGGGCGATCTTCCGGAAGCGTTGGAGACGGAACCCAATAACTCGAAGGACGAGGCCAATGCGGTGGAGGTGCCCGCGGCAATCAATGGCCGAATCGGCAGCGCCGCCGACGTGGACGTGTTTCGGGTGAGGTCGCATGCCGATCAGAAGCTCGTTGCGGAGGTGGAAGCCCGCCCGTTTGGTTCACCCCTCGATGCCTTTCTGACGCTGAGCGACGCCTCGGGTCATGTGATTGCGAGGAATGACGACGCGAATGGCCCGGACGCCCGCATTGAATTTGATGCGAAAAAGGACACTGAATACCTGTTGAGCCTCCGGGACTTGACGGATCGCGGCGGCGAACGCTTTGGCTATCGGATGATCGTGCGTTCGCCGGATATCCGCCCCGACTTTGCTGTGCGAACTTCAGGTTCGCGTTTCGGATTGCGTCGGGGCGGAACCACGGCGATTCGATGCGACGTGGATCGGCGCAATGGGTTTGACGGGATGGTCCGGATCACCGGCGAAGGGCTGCCAGCGGGTGTGACCGCCTCCTTCCTCACCGTCGGGACAAACCCAAACTTCGGCTGGATATGGCTGACCGCTTCCGCCGATGCACCCGCAGGTAATTTCCCGTTGCGATTAACCGCGAGCGGGGAGGTGGGAGGCAAGGCTTCCGTTCGCCCGGTACAACTACCAGAATCGGGTTGGTTGACGATCCTGCCGCAGACTGCATTTACCCTCAACGTCGGGACATCCACGGTTCTCATCGAACAAAATGGCCAGGCATCGCTGGAGGTCAGCGCGACGCGCATCGACGGATTTGATGGTGAAATCAAGGTTCGAAGCGACGGCGTCGATGGACTGGATATTCCCGAGGTGGTGATACCTCCGGGCCAGTCCCGGGCAAAATTGAACCTGCACGCCGCCTATACCGCTCCATTGGGAGTTCATCCACTGGTCGTCCGGGGTGAGGCCATCGTGGAGGGAAATTCCGTCGTGGAATATGCACCGCTTCAAGTGCCCGTCACAACCCAGGGTATCGCGATGTTTTTGACGGCCATGCTGCCTGGTTCGCCTTTTTTTCGGACAGACGACGTCAAACTTTCGGCGGTAGCCCTGCCCACCAATTCCGTTTCGGCGGCCAATTCGACCGAGTTTGTTGTCAAGGTGGACCGGCGTGGAATGACCGGTGAAATCGCCCTGGCCCTCGAAGATATCCCCAAGGGCGTCGTGGCCACCGTTTCACCCATCGCCGCCAACGGTAAGGAAGCGACCATCAAGCTCCTGGTAACAGACCAGGCTGAAACGGGGAAGGAGCTTCAGTTCCGGGTCGTGGGCAGCGCCACCTACAATGACCGAATCTGGCGTCAGAACACTCAAAACGTCCATTTGTTTGTCGCCGCTCCCGAAAAGGAATCCAGCCCGGCGCCTGCTGCTGCTCCCCAAGCGGCGGGACCGACCAACTCTACTCCCGTTGTTGTGAAATGAGCCGCTTCCTGCGCAATTCCCTGATGGTCCTCGCCGCCTCCTCGCTGTTGGGGATGAGCCTTCGAGCGGACGAGGCCCCGGTCTCCTGGTTCAAGGAGGTCAACCCGATCTTTAAACGCTCCTGCAACGGGTGTCACAACCCCAACAAACTCAAAGGCGAGGTGGATACTTCGACTTATGCCGGTTTGTTGAAGCCCGGAAAGCACGGTCCCAATTTTGTTGCGGGACAACCCGACAAGTCGCTCTTGTTCCTGCAAGTCAGTGGCAAGGAGCCGGAGATGCCCAAGGAAGGCGACGCCTTGACGACCGGAGAGGCTGCCTTGATAGCGCGCTGGATTCAGGAGGGAGCACAGGATGACACCCCGACCAATGCCTACTCCACCCGGGTGACCGAGCTGCCGGTCTACGCCACGCCTCCCGTGATTTCAGCGATGGCCTTTTCCCCGGATGGACGGTACCTGGCCATATCCGGTTATCATGAGGTGTTTCTTTTCGATGCAACCAATTTGGTGCTGATCTCCCGCCTTTTGGGCGAAGCCCCCCGGATTGAATCCGTCGCTTTTTCACCCGACTCCAAGTCACTGGCGGTGAGTGCCGGTGCACCGGCCCGGTTTGGTGAAATCCAGGTCTGGGATGTCGCCTCGGGCAGGGAAGCCCACGCCTGGAAAATGGGGGGAGACTCCTTGTTTGGCGTTTCCTGGTCCCCCGATGGGTCCCGGCTGGCGTTTGGTGGGGTGGACAAGAGTGTCCGGGTATTGCGGGTGGTGGATGGTCACGAGATGCTGAAGTTTGACAACCATGGCGACTGGGTTTTTCGCACGGCCTGGGTGGCGGAAGGAAATCGACTGTTGAGCGCCAGCCGCGACCGGGCGATCAAACTCATCGACGTCACCTCCGGTCAATTCAAG
>CAIPFS010000414.1 GCA_903864375.1 uncultured Verrucomicrobiota bacterium | reverse complement strand
CTACCGGATGAACGTCAATTCCGGAAAGGACCCGTTTCTCGACGCCTTCGATTGCCCGGATCCTCGGTCAAGACCCCCCGACGCACGGTCACCATCACCCCACTTCAGGCCCTCGGCCTCATGAACAGCTCCTTTGTCCAGCGTCAGGCGGAGCGCCTCGCGCGACGGGCGGAGGCTGCCGCCGGGAAGCAGGGCACCCCTGCCATTCCGGCCGCCTACGAAATCACGCTGGGTCGCGCCCCAAGCCGCGATGAATTCGCGCAGGCGAAGGTGGCCGTCGAACAGCGGGGTCTTCCCGAGTTCTGCTGGGCACTGCTCAATTCCACCGAATTTATTTATGTTCACTGAATCGACACGGCCAGAGGCGATTCGGGAGTCGACGTCCGCCTTGTTGTCGCGTCGGCATTTCCTTTCCAACTCGGCGGGCGGTCTCGGCGGCGTGGCCCTCGCTTGGTTGCTGAGCCGCGACCAGGCACGGGCTGAGATGGCTGCCGGTGGACCCTCATCCGCCGCAACACCCCACTTCACCCCCAGGGCCCGCCGGGTCGTGCAGGTGTTTTGCTGCGGAGGCGTCAGTCACCTCGACACCTTCGACTACAAACCCGAGTTGGAGCGCTCCCACGGTAAAAGCCTCGAAGGAAAGGGGGAAAACCTCGGATTTTTCGGGCAACCGGGCAAGTTGATGAAGAGCGCCTATCCCTTTCGTCAGCATGGGAACAGTGGCGGCTGGGTCAGCGATTTGTTACCCCATCTGGCCGGTTGCGTGGATGACCTCTGCTTCATCCATTCGATGACCGCCAAGAGCAATAATCACACCCCGGCCACCTTCCAGATGAACACCGGGTTCACCCTGAATGGCTTTCCCTGCATGGGAGCCTGGCTGAGCTACGGGTTGGGTACGGTGAACGAGAACCTTCCGGCCTTTGTGGTCCTGCCCGACCCCCGTGGACTGCCGGCCGGCGGTTCGATCAATTGGACCTCCGGCTTTTTGCCAGCCAATCATCAAGGCGTCGGTTTCCGAACCGGCACCGGCGCCCCCATCGCGAATCTGGAATCCCCGGCCAGCCTTTCCCCGGAGGCACGGACCGCCGACCTTCGGCTCCTGGCACAAATGGACCGCGATTTTGCTCGGAATCATCCCGGCGATGAGGCCTTCGCCGCCCGTTTGCGATCCTACGAGCTGGCGGCCCGCATGCAGGTCAGCATTCCCGAAGCCGTCGGGATCCATTCCGAACCGCCCGCCGTCCGCGCGCTCTACGGCCTCGATGACCCGGCCAACAAGGGTTTTGCCCACAACTGCCTCCTTGCCCGACGCCTTCTCGAACGGGGTGTGCGTTTCGTCCAAATCTTCAACGGGGGCTCCTTCGGAAGCCCCCGGATCAATTGGGACGGTCATGAAAATCTCCGGGAGAACCATGACGCCCAGGCGGCCACCATGGACCGCCCCGTGGCTGCCCTCATTCAGGATCTCAAGCAACGCGGCATGCTGGAGGACACGCTTTTCGTCTGGTCGACCGAATTTGGTCGGAGCCCGGCCACTCAAGGCATCGATGCCCCCGGTCGGGACCATCATCCCAGCGCTTTCACCTGCTTCCTCGCTGGTGCTGGAGTGAAGGCTGGATACCACCACGGCAGCAGCGATGAAATTGGGTATTTCGTGGGTGAGGACAAGGTGACGGTCCCGGATTTCCACGCCACCATCCTCCACCTCCTCGGCATCGACCACAAGCGGCTGACCTTTTACCACAATGGCATCAATCGCCGGTTGACCGACGTCCATGGCGACGTGATCACCGGCTTGTTGACTTAACAATGCTCAAGACGATGCCGCGCTACCGGGACCTCAGTTGAGAAATGCCAGAATGGCGTGAATCAGGGCATCCCGCCGCTCGGGCTCCATCCCTCCCAACCGGTCGTGAAGGGTTTCCAACCAGGTGGGTATAACCTTCAAAGGTTGGGAGACACCCGTTTCGTTTACCGGCTTGTCGTCCTCGAGCAACGATTCTGGAGAGACACCCAATACTGCGCATAGTCTGCGTAAAAGATTGGGTCGAGGTAGATTCATTGTCCCGTTCTCCCAGACCTGAATGGAACGGAGGGAAACCTGCGCCCGGGCCGCCAGTTCCTGCTGTGTCAGGGCACACCGCCGCCGGGCAGCAATCAGACGTATCGCAAAGTTCTGCATTTTATCTGCGTATTTCATCTTGACAGCAGACTATCTGCGCCAATTATTTGCGCAGAATTGCAGAATAAATGCAGAAGTCAATCATCTATGAAACTGAATGGTATCACATCGCCGCCCGTTGCGGGAAATCCGGCAGGGGTCGACTCCGGGATGCAATTTCCCGGTCGAACCGTGCTCTATGTCCACGAATGTGCGGCCCGATTGCGGGTGACTCCCCAGCACATCATCGATCTGATCGAGGAAGGAGCGCTGGCCGCCCTGGACGTGGGCGGGGATGGCGGGAGCGTGCGGGTGCCACCGAGCTTTTTGCGGGTCCTGGCGGAGAGATGGGGTCGACCCGAGGTTCAGGTCCACGAACTCCTGGAGCGCGAGCGGCAGGCCCATCCACGAAAGCGGGCCAGTTGGCGTGTGCCAGTGGCCAGTTGGATGGCATTCCTGGAACGAAGGAACACCTTGAGCCATCCGAAGTAAGGGCAGGCACGTCGTCGTGAACGATAAATATCCTGTCCCTTGGTCGTTTCAGGCTGGTCCAAAGGTTTTGCTCAATCGAGAGAGCCCAGCAGGGGATCAGGAACCTGCAGGAGCGAGTCCCTCCGATACAAGTCCCTCCTGCGGAGGGATTTGCGTCCGGATGGACGTCCCGCCACCGCGGGACAAGTCCCCATTTCGATTTTAATCACAATTGTTGGATTCCCAGCTCCTCCAATTCACCCGGGACCCCGGGTCAGTTCCAAAACGCAGGCAACCCGCGACCTTCAGCTCTCCGCACCCGGTTGTGAGGGTCCCCGATGCAGGGTCTTGCGGGGTTCGGGCTCCTTGTAATGACGCTTGAGTCCATGGTCGGCCAGGGCGGCGGCGGGAACATTCGCGATGAACTCGGCAAAATTCTTTTCAACCCGGTCCTTCAGCAATTTCAGGCCCGCCTTGGTTTCCCAAAACTCCTCTTCCAGTCCGGTCAATGCCCGGGCCGCCTCTTCAGGAGCCAGGTCATCACGGCGCGCCAGTATCCAGACCAGGTCCGGATCGTCGGGCAAAGTCACCGGAAACGGCACATAAACCGCCTTGGTCTCCTCCTCTTCGACCGTGCCGGGGGGAAGGACTTTCAAGCGATTCGCGACCTTGCGGTCCGGCAGATGGATTTCGACGGCCACGGAGTCGCCCTTTTCACTGGGAGCAACGGTCACCTTTTCCGCTCCGAAGGTTTCCTCCAGCCGTCCCTTGAATTCGGCCACGGTTGCCGGTTCGAGGTCGGGCAGTGACCCTTCAGCACAATACTTTTCGAACGACTTGACACTGTTGATCAGTCGAATCTGGCGGGCGACCTCCTCATAAATCGCCGAGGCCAGGCGGGGATCAGGGGTGGTGGTGGGAAGCACCCGTTCGAGCAGGGCGAGAAAATCGGCGTCGTTCAGTCCTTTAACCTTCATGGCAAAATCATCCCCGGGAATCGGGGGCGGAACCTGTCGTTGCAACCGCCCGGGATGGCAAGGAGGGGCGAACCGAATATTTTTCGGGCGGACCATTCAACGTCGCGCAGACATGCTTCCAAATAACGGGGTTTCTCCAGCTCCGGACGACCGGGCGAGGTCGTCTGCTGGCGAAGGTGGTCGAAATCGATATGGGGACTTGCAGGAGCGCGTCCCTCCGTTGAATGTCCCTCCTTTGGAGGGACTTGCGTCGCGAGGGACTTGTCCCCAATCATTGCGAGGATGATCACCTCTCCCGTTCGAAAGGCACCTGGGCGTCGAGGACGCGGGTGAACCGGACCCTATAGTTGGTGGGTCGGCGGATCGATGGACCGGTCACACGGTGATACCGGGATCATTCGACGGGCTTTCGGCGGCTCAGTTCGACTTTCAACCGGGGTTGGCGGTCAGCCAGCACCGCGGCAAAAAAACGGAGTGAATCCGCCAGATGCGCCTCCCAATACGGCCAGGTATGACCCCCAGGAAATTCCTCGTAGTGATGCCGGATGCCAGCGGCATCGAGATCGCGATGGAGCTTGCGATTGGAAGACAACAGCGGGTCCTCGGTCCCGCAATCGAACCGGAATGGCGGGAGCGGACCACGCCCGCCCGTCATGGCCGCCAGCACGGACTCGTCGTCATCTTCCCGACTCCATTCACCCCGGGATTCAATGACGAAGTCATCCAGGTCCCGGATGCGCGTGACCGAGGAATGACCGGACATGCCGGCACAGGCTCGTCGATACTTTGCTCCGATCCGCAGGGCACCGAAACCACCCATGCTGAGGCCGGCCAGAAAAACAGGAGCTGCCGGCGTCAGGCAGGGTGCGGCCTGCAAGGCGGCTGCGGGCACCTCATCGATGATCCAGCGCTCGTAGTCCGCCTCGTCGTGCGGCACATAGCCCGAACCATCCCCCCAGAGCCCATCGCTGGGCATGGCCAGCACCATGGGTGGAACCTCACCGGCAGCCATGAGAGCCGACACGATGCGATGGGCCCCCCCCTTCCAGGCCCAACCCCAATGCGATCCGTAGACACCATGCAGCAGGATGACCAGCGGAACCGGTTGGTCGCCCGCGGGTGCCTCCGGAATCCAGACGGTGAGGTCGGCCCTCCGCCTGAGCGAAGGACTCTTGACCGTCACCAACCGCAGGCCATCCCGCTCAAAGCGCGGATCGGAAAGCTCCACGGTACGAAAAGAACCATTCATGAGGTCGGAGGGAAACTAATCGAAAAGAATGACGCCCTTGGCGTTTCGTCCCTCCATCATGTCATCAAGGGCCACGGCCAGGTCCGGCAAGCGATACGTGCGGGTGACCAATTCGTCGAGCCTCAATTCACCCCGCTGATAGTGGCCAAAAATCCGGGGGAAATCGCGGGCCGGAACGCAACCCCCGTAGAGTGGCGTGACGTATGTTTTATTCCACATGAAGGACGGCATCTCAACCGTCACCGGGTCGTTGATGCCACTCACCTGCAACGCCATACCCCCATCCCGAATCAGCCGGAGCGGTGCAAAGGCCAGGCGGGGAATGCTTGTGGCCTCGAAGGCAAAATCTGCACCACGGCCCCCGGTCCATTCCCGCACCTGATGCGCCACCTGCCGAAGTTCCACGTCGCCGGGTGCCACGCACAGGGCATGGGTGGCACCGAACTCGCGGGCCCGCTCCAGACTTCCGGGCCGGGGATCAATGGCCACTATCAGGCCACAGCGGGCAAGGCGGGCCGCCTGGATGACGTTCAACCCCACCCCGCCGCAGCCGATCACCGCAACGCTGGTCCCAGGGTCGGGTCGCGCCACGTTGGCGACCGAACCGAAGCCCGTCATCACGCCGCAGCCCACGATGGCGGCACTGGAAAAGGGAATGGTGGGATCAATGGCTGTCACCGCAGCCTCGCGGACCAAAGTCCACTCCGAAAGGGTTCCGAGATTGAACGACCGGTCCACCGGTTGGGAACGCCATAGGGTGCCATCCGGCCGGGCGTGTCCGTCCGATCGCTGCAGGACATGTGCCGGGCGGCTGGATTCGCACAGGACCTGCGATCCCCGGGCGCATTGGAAACAGGTGCCGCACGGAATGGCCCAGTTCAGGACGACAGAATCACCCGGCCGCACCCCGGTCACCCGGGGCCCCACCGACTGAACCACACCGGCACCTTCATGCCCCAGCACCAGCGGCCGCCCCCACGAAAGAGAGGCATGATCGGTGTGGCAAATGCCCGAGGCCTTCAGCCGGACCAATACCT
>CAIPFS010000413.1 GCA_903864375.1 uncultured Verrucomicrobiota bacterium | reverse complement strand
CTCCACCCGGTGAAAGGTCGGCATCCCGGGCAGGTCGTACTCCGCATAGGGGTCTATGCCGAGGGCGGTGAAGATGGTGGCGAACAGATTCTGTTCATTGTAAGGTTTTTCAATCACATCGACCCCCTCGGCATCGGTCGCTCCTGTGACCACCCCGCGTTTGAGTCCGCAGCCGGTCATCATCAGGCTCCAGGCGTTGGGATAGTGGTCGCGTCCCCGCGACAGGTTGAGCCAGGGCGTCCGGCCAAACTCACCCATGGCAATCACCAGGGTTGAATCTAGTAGCCCGCGCTCTTCGAGATCATGGATCAGGTGGAATAAAACCCGGTCGAGTTCCGGCACCAGCATCTGATGAATCTCATGCTGGAACACGTGGTTGTCCCAATTCATTCCATTGGCGACCATGACGAAGGGCGCCCCATGCTCCACCAGATTGCGGGCCATCAAGGCATGCTGGGCGAAGCTCCCCGGTCCATAGCGCTCGCGGTCAGCCGATGGCAGATTATTGACATCGAAGAGATGCGCGCTGGCGGTGAGGCCTTTCATCCGTTCGAAGGCGGCGTTTTGTCCGCGGGCGATGGAGCCACGACGGTCGCGCTCATACTTGGAGTTGAAGAATTTCCGGAGGGTTTCCCTTGCCTCCCGGTCCTGGACCGGAACGGATTCCATCGCTGTCGTCAGCGACCGGGAATAGTCGCCCCCAAGTCGCACGGGGGCATGTTCAGCGCCGAGCCATCCCGCCCAGTTGCCGGCCTTGAACGATTCGAATTCGTTGCCGCCGGGAATGGGGTCGAGGAGGATGAAATTGGGAAGGGGCGAGTCGAGCTGCCCCACGGCCTGCGAAAGCGCGCTCCCCAGAGTCGGACGGGTGAACCCCGCGCGGTCCGGATTACCCCGCTGCAAAAGTCCGATGGCCTGGAAGTGTTCCGGCTGGGCCGTCTTCATGCTCCGGACGATGTTTAATCGGTGGGCGATCCCGGCGCACCGGGGCATCAGGGACGAGAAGTGGACTCCCGGAATCGATGTCGGGATGCTGCCAAACGGTCCACTGGAGGGAGTGCCCGGTTTGGGGTCCCAGGTTTCAAACTGGCTGGGGGCACCGCAGAGCCACAGCAGGATGCACCGTTTACCCGCACGCTTCGTTTCTTCGGCGAACAGCCGGTTGTGGAACAGCCCGGAAAAACTGGTCGTCGCCGCCAGGGCACCACCCGTCAGACCCTTGAGGAACAGGCGCCGGTGGAGTTGGTGTTCGTTGGTCCGGCAGGTCCCTGGAAGTCCATCGGATGCGGCGGGTCTCATGATCACGGTTGGGTTAGGAATTCCGCACTGGTCATCAAGGCCCAGAGCAGGTCACGGGTTTTTTCCGCAGCCGCCCCGGCCCCGTGGTTGAGGAAGGCAACCGCCTGCTCCGTTTCGAGCGGCTCCGGTGGCCTTCCGTACACGGCGGAGAAGGCCTCGCGTACGCGTGCCGTGGACTCCGGCAGACCGTTCAGTCGTGCCAGGGTCGTGCCCGGTCCCTCCTGAAAGACCCCGGTCAGGGTGGAAGAGCCCGCCAGGAACTGCGCCTGTTGGAACGACACGTTGTAGTCCTTCGGCAATACCTCGGGCATGACCGAGACCACGGCATGACGGAATCCATCATCCTCCGGTGGCAACCCACAAGCCACCCGCCACGACCGGGCCAGTTGTTCGCCGGTCAGGGGCCGTTCGATGGCCGCGGCAAAGGTCTCTGGCGGAGTCGAGCCCGGGCTTAACCCATAGGGACGGCTCAGGACAAGCCCGCGCACGAGTCGACGGATGTCGTAGCCGCTTGCAGCAAAATCTTGGGAAAGCCAATCGAGCAGCTCGGGATGACTCGGGGCATTGCGGGCGTTCATCTCATCGGCGGGATGAACGATGCCGCGACCCATCAAGGCCGCCCAGAGGCGATTGACGAAGGCCCGGGCCAGCAGCGGATTGTTCGTGGTGGCCAGTTCGGCAAAGGCGGCACGCCGGGAGAATTTTGGAACCTTGGGCGATGCGGCAGCGTCCACATACTTGTCGTCGCTGTCCGTCTCCTTTTCATCCCCACCAGGTAGGGTCTCCGGGACGCTGGCACCGGTCAACAGAAGCACCGTGGCCGGTTGCGATTGCTTCTTGAGATTGACAAAATTGATGAAGCCTCCAATGGCGGATTCCGCCACGGCACTGCCGCCATCGATGTTCTTGCCGCGATTGAACGCGGCCACCAGGCCCCAATAATGGGCCTGTTTGATTTCCCGGGCCAGCGGATGGTCATGACACTGGGCGCAATCGATCCGGGTGCCGTACACCACCGGAGCAACCGCCTCGGCGATGGCCTGGAAATCATTGCGACGCTCATAAAGGAACCAGGATGCCCCTTTCTCGTCCGGGTTTTCCGGGCGGGCCGTCAGCAGCTGACGCACGATCACGTTCCAGGGGCGATTGGTCCGAAATGCGCCCTCGAGGTAGGTCCACCAGCCATTGTCACGCCGTCGCTGATCGGCATTGTCGCGTTTGGGACGTCCCAGCAGGAACACGTCCCATAACTCCCGCATCCGGCGTGGGTACTCCTCCGAAGCGAGGAGTCGATCCACCAGGTCCGCACGCCGTGACTCAGCGGGTGCCTGAAGAAAAGCGTTAACCTCCGTCGCGGTCGGAATCCGACCACCTAGGTCGAGCCAGACCCGTCGACACCAGACCGCGTCATTCACGGGAGCGGATGGTTGAACACCCCGCATTTGCCAGCCTTCCGCCACGAAGGTGTCGATGGCCGTTGTGATATTGGGGAAAGTTCGGAGGGGAGCCTGAGCCTCGACGGCAGCGGTTGTCTTGGGGGTCGGTGGAAGCGCCGCAATCCACGACCGGATGGCCTCCCGCTCCGCGTCGGTCAGCTGCTTTTTGGGCGGCATGTGCGGGTCGGCATCGGGAGCCAGATGGGTGAACAACGGGCTTTTCGATGGGTCGCCGGGAACAATGACCGCTCCCTCGTCACCCCCTTTGATGACCATTTCAGGCGTATCCAGTTCGAGACCGCCCTTTTGCTGGATGGGGCCATGGCATTTGACGCATTGGACATCGAGCAGCGGTTGAACCGTGGAGGTCCAGAGGGACGACGCGTCGGACCCGGCTGCGCCGCACGGTAAGGCGACGGCAAGGCTGAGCCACATCACATGTCGGAGAATCGAAGGAGGCATGGGCCGAGTCCGGGTGCAGATTCCCCCAGTTGACGCAGCCGCGCAACCGATGTTCACCGGGAACTCATGCCAAAACCACGCCATACGGCGTAAAGATCTCGAAATCGGGCCGATTCCTGGTGGCAACCCTGGCTCCGGCTACCCATGCCGTTCCGGCAATCATGCAGTCCACCCGAAGGGTTCGTCGACGGCCCGTGGCGTTGAATAATTTTGCGGCAGCGATCGCCTGAGCTTCCTGAAATGGCAAAATCTCCAGGATGAAAGCCCGCATGGCCCGGGTTTGGGCGGCACTCACGGGCCCGCAAAGAAACTCATACCAACAGATGGTGCCGGTAACGAGGCTCTCTCCCTGTTTCGCCCACGTCACCAGGTCCCGGCTTTCGTCACTCCCGGGGACCAACCCAAGAATCAGATAGTTGGTGTCGAGATAAATCATGACGACCGCCAGGCCTTTCTGTCGGCATCCGCCTCGAGGAGGTAGGCATGTGCTTCCGCTGCTGCCAAACCCCCTCCGGATTCAAACAACTGGGTCAGTTGGGCCGGAGCATCGGCCAGGGCAGCTGCGGCCTCGGCACGGGCGACGGCCCGTCGAATCACCTCCGCCTGGGAAACATTCCATTGCTCCGCCAATTTCCGGATCCGTTGGGTCGTTCCCTCGTCCAAGGCAAAAGTACACCGATGGGTCATAACTGCCATACCAGCATCCATACCAGTCCAATGGAAATCCGTCAAACCACGGGTCATGCCGAGACCAAACCAAGGAACAGGTCATTCGTAGGGCCCTAAATGCCAGAGGGCATCTTTGTTCCCCGTGAAAATTGGAAGTTGCCAGAGGCTCCACCGAGCGTGTACCGCATTGGGATGGAAGAACCCAGACTCAGGCGGTTTGCACCGCGACGTGAATTTGCCGCACCGCCGCGGTCCGAGGGGCG
>CAIPFS010000412.1 GCA_903864375.1 uncultured Verrucomicrobiota bacterium | reverse complement strand
CTTTCGTCGCTGCCAGCAGATCAAGAAGCGGCGTCACGAAAAGGACACCGAGGATCCGACCATCGAGAATGCGATCCGGCAGGGGCAGATTCAGTTGGCAATTCAATTCGCCTCGGCTTTTGGCCAGCAACAAAGCCAGACCCAGCTGGATGACCTGAAGCGGCGCAATGCCGAACTGGAGGCAACCATCAAGGAGCTGAAGCTTCGACTGGCGGCCGCACAAACGGCGGACGGTTCCGTTCCCGCCGGGCCCGATGTCGCTCCCGTTGTCACGAACCCGACACCGGTCCGTGTGGCCACACCAAATCCGGCAGCCTCACCCACTCGCAGCGGCGGAGCGGGGGCGGCACCGCGAGAGTCGACGGTTCGTTCGTCACCGCCCGCCCGGACCGCGCCGGCACCCGCGGCCGTGCACAGCCATGTGGTCCGTACCGGAGAGACGCTGGCTACGATCGCCCGAAAGTACGGAGTCACGACCGCGCAATTGCAATCAGCCAACCGGAGTGTCGATCCCAGGAAGCTGAAGCCGGGACAGAATCTGGTCATCCCGGACCGGCACTGAACCGATTTTGCCCTTCTTCGTGAATCAGGTAACGTCGTGAGGTGACCACGGGCCGCATGGCGTTTGGCTTCATTACGGCCTTTTGGCTGGTGATGAATGTTCTCCTTTGGCGCGCTGAATACGGCGGGGGTCGGGAAACGGTTTCTGAAGTTCCGGTTGAGATGGTGGCTCGAAAGGTACTGACCTCGGCAGACCGATCTACCCTGACCATCCAGCATCAGGGGCAGCGGATGGGTCAGTTTCAGTGGGTGCCATCCATCCTTGAGGAAGGGCAGGATGGGCGGGGAGGTGTGACATTCGAACCGGAGGGCATGGTGCGAAAGGCCAGCGGATACCTGCTGGAATCCGATTTAAGCCTCGTCGGAGAAGAGCCGTCCAGCCGGTGGCGGGTGGTCACCCGGGTGGAATTGGAAACCAACCTGGTGTGGCGCAGCATCGATATCAAAGTCATTCAACGACCCAGGTCCTGGCAGTTCAGGGTGAAGGCGGGAGATGACGCGGTGCATGTCCGGAGTGAAGCAGGGCGAACGGTTTCCGAGCAGGTGTTCACCGCTGCGGATCTCCGCCAATGGGCGGGCATGATGGGGCCTTTGAAAGGTTTTTTGCCGCCCGGGTTTGACCTGGCCCATCCCTCGCTTTCGATGACTTCTGTCCCTGGAAGCGCAGTCCGCTGGACGGCGGGGGATGACTGGTTTCGAGTGGGACGTCAACGGATTCGAGCCTACTCCGTCCACGCCCGTTTGCTGGATCGATTCGACGTCACCATTTTTGTCAGCCGGGCAGGGGAACTGTTAAAGATATCCCTGCCGGACCACTATGAACTGACCAACGAGGCGGTATCCCCATTGGAGCACCCTTAGAGAGTGTCGATCGATTCCCCCTATTTTTCACCCCCTTTACCCGTGATCGAACTCGAGAATCTGGTCAAATACTTTGGCGATGTTCATGCTGTCGACGGCATCTCCCTGGTGGTACCGCGAGGTCAATTCTTTGCCGTTCTTGGCCCCAACGCGGCTGGGAAAACCACCACCATCAAACTGGTGGTGGGGCTGATCAAACCGAGCTTCGGACGGGTTCGTGTGGCAGGATTCGACGTCCAAACCCAGCCGTTGGAGGCTCGAGCCCGGCTGAGTTACGTTCCGGATTTTCCGTTTCTCTACGACAAGCTTTCCCCCTGGGAATTCATCCGCTTCACCGGGCAACTCTTCCGGATGACCGATGCGGATATCCGGCGGGAGGCGGGGGAATTGATATCGCGCTTCAACCTGGAGCCATGGCTGGAAAAGCCGATCGACAGCCTCAGCCATGGGACCCGGCAGCGCGTGGCCATTGCCAGTGCGCTGCTGCATCGTCCGGAAGTTTTTGTCATTGATGAACCCATGGTCGGGCTGGACCCGCATCACGCCCGTGTGGTCAAGGACATCCTCAAGGAACGCACCGGGCAGGGGATGACCGTGTTCCTCAGCACCCACCAAATCAACGTGGCGGAGGAAATGGCCGATCGCATTGGCATTGTGCACCGGGGAAAGCTGGTGGCCGTGGGGACTGCGGACGAATTGCGACGCGATTCCGGTCAGAACGGCGCCCTTGAGTCGGTCTTTCTCACCATCACAGAGCCCGGTGCCGTTCAGACCCCAATGCCCGCGGCACCTTAGATTGCGGTTGAGAAGCAAGGGACAGTCTGCTCTGGTCAGACATGCGATTTTCGATTCATCCCTGGAATTCAGGATGGCTGATCCTTGGATTGGCGATTCTGACCGGATGCAGTTCCGACAAGTCCGGGGCGGGAGCGTCGGCTTCCGACCACTACATGGCCGTGCCTCCGGAGACGGGAAGCATGATTCACCGTCGGGTCAAAGTGGATGACAGCGGCAAGCCGGTGGATCCGGCAGATGCTGGTGCGGTTCGAAGCATCGATCCGGCCAGCCTCGAACGGTTGCGTCCGGTGAGTAATCCCGCCGGGACCGGACATTGATTGAAGGAGGCGTGCGGGTGGTTAAAACCCTTCGAGTCCGATGACGCGCATGATTTCCTCCAGGGTGGTTTCACCATTCATCACTCTCCGCAAGCCCATGTGCCAAAGCGTCTTGAGCCCATCCTTGACGGCAATTTCCTGAAGCCTTCGGGTTGGCGTGCGTTCCAGGACCGCCTCCCGGAGGGATTCGCCGACCACCAGCATCTCGGTGACGGCCACCCGTCCACTGAAGCCGGTATGGTTGCAGGAGGTGCATCCTGTTCCACGGCGGAATTGGGTCTCGGCAACAATCTCTGGTGGAATCATTTGCAGGAGATGAGGTTCCGGGTCGTAGAGCTCGGCGCACACCGGGCAATTCCGTCGAATCAAGCGCAGCCCCACCACACCCACTATCGAGGAGGCCAGAAGGAACGGTTCGATCCCCATGTTGATGAGCCGGGCGAAGACTCCTGCCGTACTGGAGGCATGAATCGTGCTGAGGACCAGGTGGCCGGTCAATCCGGCCTGCACCGCGATGTTGGCGGTCTCGGCATCGCGAATTTCGCCGATCATGATCACCTGCGGGTCCTGCCGCATCAGTGACCGGAGAGCCACCGGGTAGGTGTATTCGCGGGCCGGATTGCACTGCGACTGGGCAATGAGCGGAAGGTTGTATTCGACCGGGTCCTCCACTGTGGCCACGCTGATGCTCGGGCCTGATCGTTCGATGATGTTGTGCAGCGCGGCGTAGATGGCGGTGGTTTTGCCGGAACCCGTTGGGCCTGTGAGCAGGATCAGGCCTGTCGGGCGGAGCAGCATGGTCCGGAAGATGGCGACCGTCTCTTCCTCCATACCCAGCCCTTCGAGGTCAAAACTCCGGCCTTTGGGGTCAAAAATCCGGATAACCACCTTTTCTCCCCGGATGGTGGGGAAGGTGGAAATCCGCAGCACCACGTTGCCGGCCTCGGGAAAGGTCGGCGCCCGGCCTTCCTGCGGTAGCTGGGTTTCATGGCCGATCAGGTTGGCCATGATCTTCAGGCGCCCGACCATCTTGGGCAGCAAATCACTTGGCAAATGGACCAATTCGTTGAGCACCCCCGAAAGGCGGACCCGAACGGCGATTGAATTTTCCCACGGCTCGATGTGGATATCGCTCGCACCGGCCGCCACGGCATCGATGATGACGCAATCGACCAATCGGACGATGTCGATTTCAGCGTCCGAGTTGCAGGTTTGAAGAAACTGGATCGTTTGCGAACTCATGGGGTAAGATTACAGATATAAACAAGTAACGCCAGGCCGCCCGAAGCGGCAGAGAGGTGCACGTCCGGAAGTGAGTATTCCCGTCCCGGGGGATAAGTGCCATCTTTTACCGAGACCCCCGTCAATTCCTGTCAGGGATTCCGGCCAATCGTTTGGCGGTTATTGAAACTTGTGCGAGTCTGATATCGTTTCGATGGAACCTGAAGATACATCGCCTCCGGACTCCGGGCGGGGGCCTGTGCGTTCGTGCCTGTATGAGTGCCATATCCAGCACCATCGGCTGCTGCCCAAGCGCCATCGGTTCTCGTATCGATCTTTCTGGTTTTACCTTGATTTGGAGGAGGT
>CAIPFS010000411.1 GCA_903864375.1 uncultured Verrucomicrobiota bacterium | reverse complement strand
GTCCAATTTCGTCACACCGAACGATCCGTACGTCGATCCGTTGCCCAATCCCGGACTGGCGGAGATCGGACAGAGTGAGCTGGCATCGGACATCGACCCTGCCACGCATGAAATCCCCGTCGCAGAGGGTGCGTTGTTTGTCCGGAAATCGGCGTTGAATACGGTTCGCATCGGGAACGAGCTCATTCGATTTGGCTCAACTTCAACCAACGGCCCGACTCGGTTGCTGGACTGCCAGCGGGGAGCCTGGGGCACTCGTGCCACGTCGCACCTCCGACAAGCCCCGGTGGGGCGATTGCTGGATCACGACTACCAGGTCTTCCTGGCGGATGCCCCCCTCTCGCAGGAAATCGCCCGCAATATTGCCAACCTCTGCAATCAAACGGGCGCACGACAGCTCTCCTTTGATGGGCTGGAGGGAAACTGGTCCACCGGCTATGGCCAGTATGGGCGGACCTTGTTCACCAGGGCCTGGTACGACGCCTTGAGTCCGGCAGTTCAAGGCCAGGTCATTAATGACGCCAGCAATCCCGGCCATTTTAACTGGCATGTCTTCACCCGGATGAATTGGGGTGAACCCTGGTACGCTGGATTTCGGGAAAGCCAGACCTTGTACCGTTTCAAAAATCAGGTGCTCTTCGAACGCAATTACATGCCCCACATGCTCGGCTGGTTCGCACTTCGACCCGACACCAGCATTGAGGATGCGGAGTGGTTGCTGGCACGTGCCGCCGGATTTGACGCGGGCTTTGCCCTGGCCACCAGCCTCGCCAGCACCGCCCAACTGACAGCAGACCCCAATTCAGCAGCAACCCTGCAACAGTTCGGCGCCACTCCTGGCATTTTAGCGAGCATCGCCGACTGGGAATCCGCCCGGATGGCGGGGGCGTTTCCACCGGATACCCGCGCCCTTCTTCGCGATGGTCGGCGTGAATTCCACCTTCATTCCTCTGGAACCAACCACTGGCTCTTGCAGGAAGCCTCCATTGAACGTTTCGTCGGAGGTGGA
Organism: uncultured Verrucomicrobiota bacterium; assembly: GCA_903864375.1. GTDB lineage: Bacteria > Verrucomicrobiota > Verrucomicrobiia > Limisphaerales > UBA9464 > CAILNN01. The sequence continues at coordinate 1,097 of CAIPFS010000411.1, read as the reverse complement.
ACATCCGCCCAACCCATGGAATTCCAGTTCAGTCACACAAACCAGGCCCGGCCCCTGCAATGGACGATCCAGTCGACCAATGCCATTCCGATATCAGGCGTCGTCCTGGAACTGGACGGGCTTCGAGTCATCGACGCACCCTCCGTTGAAATTCCAGCAGGTGGCAGTATCAAATTCACCGGTGGCAATGAGGCGACGGTTTTCGACGCCGCCTGGAAGAGATTGGCGTCGATGCCCGTCGCCAGAGGATCGGAGCTGATCCAACCAGGTATTCACCGCCTTCGAATCGGAGCATCCTTACCGAAGGACGGCAATCTGAAGGTTGAAGTGCGAACTCTTGGAGGGGAACAGCAGCTGCACAGACAATAAGTTCCTCAAGGAGATGGCCCGCCATCCCGCTTGACACCCTCATCCCCTCCAAATTATAAGAAATGTAATCCCCCTCATGGGAACTGCCTTCCGCCTCACCTCCTGATGAAAAACAAACTCCTTGCCGAATTTTTTGGAACCTTATGGCTCACCTTTGGTGGGTGTGGCAGCGCCGTCCTGGCAGCCAAGTTCGTCACTCTGGAAGGTGCAACCCCTCTTAATCTCGGCATCGGTCTCGTGGGAGTATCCCTGGCTTTTGGACTCACCGTCCTCACCATGGCGTTTGCCATTGGTCATCTATCGGGATGCCACCTGAATCCGGCCGTTTCCCTTGGACTCGTTGTCGGCGGCCGATTCAAAGCCTCCGAACTTCCGGGCTACGTCGTGGCGCAGGTTCTTGGGAGCATTGCTGGCGCGGGAATTCTGTACCTCATCGCCAGTGGGCAGTCCGGTTTCTCCCTTGCGGGAGGGTTTGCCTCCAACGGCTACGGCGAACATTCACCCGGGGGATATTCAATGCTTTCAGGCCTGGTCGCGGAAGTTGTTCTGACCTTCTTTTTTCTTCTGATTATTCTTGGAGCCACGGACAAGCGGGCACCGCAGGGCTTCGCTCCGATCGCGATCGGTTTGGGTTTGACGCTCATCCATCTGATCGGGATCCCGGTCACCAACCTATCGGTTAACCCGGCACGCTCGACGGGCCCCGCAGTCTTTGTGGGAGGCTGGGC
>CAIPFS010000410.1 GCA_903864375.1 uncultured Verrucomicrobiota bacterium | reverse complement strand
TCAGCAATCCGTCCGCGGCCTTGAGCCGTCTTTCCCAGTATGCCGGCATCTCGACCAACAAAACCGATGTTGCCAAGGCGGATGGCTGGATTGACCAGATTCAGGCGGAACCCCTCCAATTCCTCCGGATTCGCGGAAGTGCCGGCGGGGGTAAAGTAACCTTCTCGGATGCCGTGATCCAAAGCTCCGCCCTTCGAATCCGGACAACCGGCGGAACCGTGACGCTCCTGCCTGTCCTGACCAACTCCACAATGGATTTCCCAATCGACATCGGATTCAAGGAATCCCTGGCCAGGAAGTTGAGCCTGAAGGGAACACCGGGAGACTATTTCAGCCTGCCGCAAGGGTGTCTGACAGTCCGTGGAACGGTGGGATCCCCGGAAGCCAAACCGGATACAACCAAGTTGATACTGCTGGGAGGGAAGGCCATTCTTGGTGTCGCTGGCAACACGGCAGGCGCCCTCGGGAACTTGATTGGGCAATCCGTCGGTTCCACCAACCAGACCTCGACGAACGTCCTGGGTAATGCCATCAAGGGATTGGAGGGATTGTTCGGCACGGGTACTCCCAAAGGTCCGGAATCTCCCAAGAAAAACTAGGAATCATCGCGTGAAAGAAGTTTTGGAATACCTCCGCCGGCATGAGGATCGCTGGGTGGCAGATCTTTGTGATTATGCCCGGATTCCCAGCGTCAGTGCCCAACGACAGCACGCCCCGGACATGCGACGCGCGGCGGATTGGGTGGCCCGGCGATGCATCGGCCTGGGGCTCGAGACCACCACCCACGAGACTGCCGGTCATCCCATCGTTGTGGCTCGCACGCCTGAGGCGTCCCCTTCCAAACCAACCTTTCTGGTTTACGGGCATTATGATGTTCAACCTCCGGAGCCGTTCGAATTGTGGACGTCGCCTCCCTTCGAGCCACGCATTGAGGGTCGAAATGTCTATGCCCGTGGCATCTGCGACAACAAGGGCCAGCATCTGGCCCACCTGAATGCGTTGGAGGCATGGCTCCATTCAGGTCTACCGCTCCCGGTAAACCTCGTGTTCCTCATCGAAGGAGAGGAAGAGGTCGGTTCTGAATCCCTGTACGAGTTTCTTCCCCGGCATCGCGCCGAGCTGGCGTGCGACGCCGTGGTCATTTCCGACAATGGCATTCCAAGCCTTGAGTTTCCGGCGCTCACCTATGCATTGCGTGGGATCACGGCGCTGGAGGTCCGGATCGACGGTCCCGCGCGCGATCTTCATTCGGGATTATTCGGCGGAAGCATTGAAAATCCGGCCATGGCGCTCTGCCAATTGTTGGGTGGCCTGCGGGATTCCCATGGACGAATCACCGTGCCCGGTTTTTATGATCAGGTTCGTACCCTTTCAGACTACGAGCGGACCCAATTGGCCCGGGTCCCCTTCAAGGAGGAGTCGTACCGCGCATTGCTGGGTGTGACCGAGCTTTTTGGCGAGGCAGGGTTCACGACCGAGGAACGACGCACCTCCCGTCCGACCTTTGAAATCAATGGTCTGACCAGCGGCTATCAGGGAGAGGGCAGCAAGACCATCATCCCGTCCTGGGCCAAGGCCAAAATCACCATCCGCCTGGTCCCCGACCAGACACCGGAAGTCATCGCCGAAGCGGTGGCCGCTCACCTGCGCCGGCTTTGTCCCCCCACCGTTCGGCTGACGATTGTTCCGGGACACGGGGGGGCCCCTTATCTGGTTTCGCCCGAAGGCCCGCAGGCTCAGGCCGCTTTGAGAGCACTTACGGCCGGTTTTGGACACGAGGCCATCATCATGCGGGAGGGCGGAAGTATTCCCATTGTCTCGGCATTCAAGCGCCATTTGGGGGTGGAAACCCTGCTGCTCGGCATGTCGCTCCCGGACGACAATCCGCATTCCCCCAATGAAAAATTTTCCCTCGACGCTTACGCCGGGGGCATGCGCATGGCGGCCCACCTTTGGCCGGAACTTGCCGCTGCGGCGTCGTGAATCGGGATGCACCGGAAACGGTGAACGACGGGACCGTGCCGGTCATCCTCGTCACGGGATTTCTCGGCTCCGGAAAAACCACCCTTCTGAAGCGGTGGCTCTCGGAGACTCCATCCTTTGGCCGAAGGATGGGGGTGGTCATGAACGAATTCGGTGTTTCCAGCATCGATTCCCGACTGGTGGGACTCCCCGGACTTCCCCTCGTGGAGGTCAACGGCGGATGCCTGTGCTGTGCCGGGGATGATGCATTGCCACGCGCCGTTCAGACCTTGATTCGTGAAGGCCAATGCGACTACATCGTGATTGAAACCAGCGGGCTGGCCGACCCGGATAATATCATCGATCTCCTGACGGATTCGGATCTTTTGCCCCAGGTCACGCTCCAGTCCGTGGTCACGGTGGTGGACGCGGAATGGTACGGTGTCACGGGAGCCTCCTCCGGGGAACGGATTCTCGCCAGACGCCAGATTCAATTCGCCCAGGTTCTATGCCTTTCCAAGGGGGATCGGGTCCGTTCTGACGTCCTGGATTCGGTCAGTCACGACCTGTCGGTTCTCAATCCCAAGGCAACTCAGGTCCGCTTGCCCTTCGGCTTGCCCGATTTGCAGGTGCTACTGACCGGAGAACCGGCAGCAATGGAAATCAGCCCGCTCTCTGATGCGGGTTCCACCCCTGAAAGCCCGTCGCATCTTCACGCGGAATATCGAAGTCTTTCCTGTAAACTGACCGCACCCGTCGATCGGTCCCGCTTCGAGGGTTTTTTAGCCGAAATGAATCCCCGGGAAGTGGTCCGGGCCAAAGGATTCGTCCGATTCACCGCCAATCCCCTTCGACTGCACGTTTTCCAGTCGGTGATGGGGCATCACTTTATCGAGGAGTTTCCCGCTCACCCGCAGCCGGAACCCATCTGTGTCCTGATAGGCCCGGCGCTCCAGCTGGAAGCCCATCAGCAGCGACTTCGCTCGCTGCTGTGGTCGGGGAAGGTGGTGCCCTTAATTGGTTCCGCGAATGGGAACGATTCGGGAAATCTTGTCCTGGGGTGACGGCGTGAACCAGCCCCCATACTCCGCCAGATAGAGAGCCCCGTCGGGGCCCTCGGTCATGGCCAGAATTCCTCCGGTAAATCCGGTGGCAAACGGCTGGGTCTTCAGGACCGTATTGCTGGTGGCATCCACCGGCGCAAACCGCACCCAGCGTCGCACGTAGTCCGCATAAAACATGCCCCCGTGGAAACTGTTGGGGAAATCGTTGGTCCCGCCGGTCGGACGGTAAAGTGGTCCCGAGGTGGCGTTGGCCCCTCCTTCGTGAATCCAGTATATCCATGGGGGCGTGGCGTTGGTAATCGGACAATCTCCTCCATAGGTTCCGATATTTGGTCCGATGCACCGGGGCCAGCCGTAATTGTGACCGGCCTGGATGTAATTGATTTCCTCGTAATCCTCCTTCCGATCATACCCGACTTCGCCGACGTAAACCCGACCGTTTTCGGGGTCGAGGTTGATGGAGTACGGATTGCGATGTCCCCAGGAGAACACCGCCGGGTGGGCATCGGATCGACCCACAAACGGGTTGTCCTTGGGGATGGAGCCATCCAGGTTGATTCGAAGAACCTTGCCCCGAAGATCGGAGAGCACCTGGGGCGGATTTTTGGGATCGTTGTAAAACGATTCCGTGTCCCCGGAAACGTTGTTGTCCCCAACGGTCACATACAGTTTCCCATCGTGGGAGTTGTAGGCCAGAGCCCCTCCCTGATGAAACCCTTTGCTGGAAATCCATTCCAACAGGACCTTTTCGGAGCCGCTCTTCAGACCTGAAGCATGGGCAGGATTGTCCACCGTGAATCGGGCCAACCGGTTCGACCAGGCATTTTCATACACGGGCGAATAGTAAAGATAGATATGCCCGTTGTGAGCATAGTCGGGGTCAAACTCGATCCCGTGCAAACCCCGCTCGTTCGACTCCCGTCCGGGAATGGGTTCCCAACAGACCTTGAGGTTGGCCACTTCGTCGGATTTTTGGGTCTTGAAATCGTAGGCCCAGATATTTCCGCGGCGGCCGGTGTACCAGAGGCGTCCGTCCGGACCAAACTTCACGAACACCGGTTCGGGAAGATTACCCATGGCCAGGATCTCGTACCGGTAGCCCGGGGGGACTTTGACCGCCTTGGTTGCCTTTTCCCGTTGCTCGGGAGTGACGGTGGCGTCATCGCCAATCACCGTCAGTGCCCCGAGCGAGGCGATGGCCATCAGGAAAGACGGACGAAACAATCGGAATCGGGCGAAGAGCATGTTCAAAAAGGACAGTCGTTGTGGAGCGGTTATTCAATAGCCTTCACGAAGGCAGGTTGTCCAGCTTGCGACGGTCCCTTTTGGTGGGCCGTCCCGTTCCCCGAGCTCGAAAACCAGGCTGATTCCGGCTCTCCTCTTTCGCCCGATGAATGGCTTCCGGAGGCGTGTGGTCCCGGGCAAAATCAGGGACCATCGGGGCCCCCACCCGCCGAGGAGGGGCGGCGATGAATTCCAATTGGCGCAGGAGTGGCCCCACCCGGACATCAATCCGGTCGCCCGGCCGAAGTTCTCTCGCCGGCTTTGCGATCTCCCCATTCACGCGAACGTGGCCGGCGCGGATGCCGTCCACGGCCACCGTGCGGGATCGATACACGCGGATGGCCCAAAGCCATTGATCAAGTCGCATGGACCGGCCTCATCCTGGCTTGGAAAGTGATGGCGCAGCACTGCATCGGCTGCACGTTCCAAAAAATTCGAGACGATGGGTGACCTGGCTGAATCCATGTCGTTCGGCGATATCCCGCTCCATCTGGCTGGGCAGGCATTCGGTGAGTTCCACCACACGGGCACAGTGGGTGCAGACGAGATGATGGTGATGCCCCTCCTCACCCATCCCCGCCAATTCATAGCGGGCGATCCCATCACCAAAATCGAATCGTGCCACCATCCTCATTTCCTCCAGGGTCCGCAGATTCCGATAAACGGTGGCGAGATCGCATTCCTCCGCTCCGAGGGCCAGATGAATCTCCTTGTTGGTCAGGGGGTGCTGGTGGCGGCGAAGCACTTCAAGAATGGCCTGGCGGGGAGCCGTTATTTTTCGTGAGCCCCGCCGCAGCTGGTCGGTCAGCTCCGCGAGTGGAGTCTGGATGAGCCTTCGGGAGTGGGCAGGGTGATCGCAACAGGTTTTCATCGCGCCGGAGTGTGTCCTGACGGTCGCACCACCTTTTGAAGGGCGAGGGAAGCGACAAAGAGAGCCGCACATACCAGGACGATGGTGGGGCCGCACGGCAGATTAAAGGAATAGCTGGCGACGACTCCGCCCAATGCCGAGCCCAGGCCCAGAAGCCAGGCAATGACCGTTTGTTGCCGGAGATTGCAGGCGATGTTTCGTGCCGTGGCGGCCGGCACAACCAGCAGGGAGGTGACGAGAATAATTCCCACCAACCGGATGGCCAGGGTGACCACCAGCGTCAGGGCCAGGGTGAAGCCTAGGTTGATCCAACGGACCGGAATCCCGGTGACATGGGCGAGGTCTTCGTGGGTCGTGATCAACGTGAGGGCATTAAACCAGACAAGAATGAGGACCGTGACCCCCACGGAAATGATGGAGGCCGTGAGTAGGTCCATCGGGCTGACGCTGAGGATGTCACCAAAGAGGTACCGTTCCATTTCGCCGCGGTATCCCTTCAACTGGCTGAAAATGACAACGCCCAACGCCACAGACGTGCTGAGCAGAAGGGCCAGAATCGTGTCGGTCAACAGTTCAGTCCGCTGCCGCAGCCAAAGGAGCAGGGAGGCCACGCCGATACTGACGGCAAGCATGGCGGGAGTGGGGTCGCTGGCTCCCAACCACAGGCCAATGGCGACCCCTGCCAGGGCCGAGTGAGCGACAGTATCGCTGAAGAACGCCAGACGACGGGCGGTCACAAAGACCCCGAGAAGTCCGCAGACCGGTCCCAGTAAAACCGACGCCATCAGGGCGCGAAGCATGTAGGCCTCAGTGAACATGCGAAACCTCCCCGGAATGATGATGATGGTAGGGCGTCAGATGCAAACCGTAGGCTTCCTTCAGTGAGTCGTTGCGGATGATGTCTTCCGGTGTCCCCTGACAGCACACGACCCCATTCAGGGCGAAGACCCATTGGGCATGCCGGAACACCATGGAGAGGTCGTGCGAAACCAGGATGATGGTCATCTGATGACGTCGATGAACGGATTCAATCAATTCATAAAACGACCGTTCTCCCGGGGTGTCGACGCCGGCTGTCGGTTCGTCCAGGAGCAGTAATTCGGGTTTCCGAAGCAAGCTCCACGCAATCAAGACCCGTTGCAGCTGTCCGCCGCTGAGGCGTGACACGGGGCGATTCAGGAGCGGCATCACTCCCAGTTCCTCCACGGATGGAGCCAGGGCCGCATCGATTTTCCGATGGCTCTGCCATAGCCAATGCCGGGTTTCCGGGAGTCGAAGTGCCAGGAACTCGCGGACGCTCAGTCCGAAGCCCCGGTCCAGCTCCAGCTTTTGCGGGACATATCCCACCCGCGCCAGCGTGGATGGCGAAATCGGTGCTCCGAGGATCTGGATTTCCCCCGAATCGATGGACTGCAGGCCAAGAATGGCGCGGAGAAGCGTGGTCTTGCCCGACCCGTTGGGGCCAATGAGCGCCACGAGCTCACCCCGCCGGACACTTAAGGTGACGCCCCGGAGGACCGCGGTTCCGCCCAGAGCCACATGAACCTGCTGAATTTGCAATGCCGGGGGATGGGGCGTCATGGTTCGTGGAATTGCCGGGCGAGTGTTCGGAGGTTGTCGCGCATCCCGTCCTCGTAACCCCCGGGAGACCAATGGCTGGTCTCCAGAGTGTCCAATTCCGCAACGGTCAGGTGCATATCCCGGGCCAGTTGAAGCGCCAGCCGGGAGGACGAGTTCGGCTCAATAAAGAGGGTGGAAATACGGTTGACCCGAATCTGCTCCATCAGGGTGGCCAGATGCCGTGGCCCGGGTTCCGATCCCGAGGTCTCTTCCAGCACGCCCACCAGACGGATTCGGTACCGTCGGCAAAGATAGGAAAAGGCCGGATGAACGGTGACCATGCCCGGTGACTTCAAGGGACGACGAAACGTCTCGTAGTCCTCGTGGAGGCGGTGCAGGCGTTGAAGATAAATGGACGCGTTGGTGGCGAAGACTGCTCCCTGTTCCGGCGCGAGCTCTTGAAAGGTTCGGAGGATGTTGGTGACACCATGGAACGCGAAAACCGGGTCCAGCCAGAGATGGGGATTGGGGGGGCCGTCCCGGAGGTCGGCGTTGCCGGACGATCCCGACTCATTCTCCGGTCGATCCGAGTAGATGAGCTCGGACGGCGGGTAGCCGGTGGCCGCTTCGACGATCTTTTTAGCCGAGCCCGGGACCTGCTTCTCCAGACTCGGTTTAAGCCAGTCCTCAAGACCCGCCCCGTTGAGAAGGATGACCTGGGCACGCCGCAGCACCTCCAAATCCCGGGGGCGAAATTGAAACAGGTGGGGATCGGCGTCAACCGGCAGGAGGCGATCGACCTGGACCTGGCTGCCTCCGACTTGGGACGCCCAGCTGTAAAGGGCCGGCAGGGAGGTCACCACGCGAAGACGCGGCTCGCCAGCTGAAAGGCACAGGCTGCCGAAGGCAACGCCGCTCAGCATCCCAAGGATCCGATGGAAAAGCCTCATCGTGAACGGGAACCTAGGAACCTTGGTTCGGATTGCAAACCATTTGCATTGTGTGAATGCAAAGGAGGCCGCCGACGATGACTCGGGCGGCCCGGATGGAATCTGGCGTTTTCCCGGCTACTTCATCAGCAACATC
>CAIPFS010000409.1 GCA_903864375.1 uncultured Verrucomicrobiota bacterium | reverse complement strand
CGGACATACCGCACGGGTTGGTGTTGCAGCAGGCCTTTAATGCTTCCACCAACAGCATCTTCCCCGGAACCCAGCGGGACTACTGGCTTTACATTCCCAAGCAGTATGACGGGTCGAAGCCGGCCTGCCTGATGGTATTTCAGGACGGCGGGGGATTTGCATCCACCAACGGGGGGTGGCGCGTGCCGTGGGTCATGGATAATCTGATAGCGCGAGGGGAAATGCCCGTGACGATTGGGGTCTTTGTCAACCCCGGTCAGGTGCCGGCTCTGGGAGCCCTGGCGACGCAGCCCAGATACAATCGCAGTCTGGAATACGACGCCATGAACGATGCGTATGTCCGTTTCCTTATCGAGGAGCTGCTACCCGAGGTGCAAAGCCATTACTTGATCGATCGGGACCCGGAGGCGCATGCCATCGCCGGGGCCAGCAGCGGTGCCATTGCCGCGTTTACCGCCGCATGGGAGCGTCCGGATGCCTTTCGCCGGGTGTTTTCCGCCATTGGTACTTTCGTCGGGCTTCGAGGTGGCAATGAGTATCCCACGCTGATTCGAAAGACGGAGTCGAAGCCGCTGCGGGTATTTTTGCAGGACGGTTATCGCGACCAGAATATCTATGGCGGCAACTGGTGGATTGCCAATCAGGACATGTTGAGCGCATTGCAGTTTGCCGGATATGAGGTGACCAATCGATGGGGGACGGGAGGTCATGATGGGCAGCACGGAGGGGCCATTCTGCCAGAGGCGATGAAGTGGCTCTGGTCGGATTATCCGACGAAAAAGATTGGGCGCGGCGTGGGGTCCCAGGCTCCGGCGGCGGCCCTGGTAGCCGGCGATTGGGAGTTGTTGGGGCAGGGCTATGATTTGCCCTGCGGATTGTGCGCCAATGCCCAGGGGGAGGTTTTCTTTGCTGACCGGGATTCCAGTCGGATTTATCGCATCCATCTGGACGGGACGGTCTCGGTTCATCGGGCCGAGTCGGGCGGCGCGCAAGGGTTGGTGGCGCTGGGCGATGGCACCCTCCTGGCTTCGCAACCAAACTCCAGGCGTCTTGTGACCCTGGAGGGGACGGCAGGTGAACGATTTTCAGCCACCGAAGTGGAGGCCAAGGAATTGGCGGTGGCTCACACCGGATTGATTTATTTTACCGATCCGCACTCCCGGGCTGTGGGATTGCTCGACAGGGAGGGGCGGGTCCGGGTGCTGGACACCGGCATTGAGTTTCCAAGCAGCCTCTGCTTTTCACCCGATCAGGCCTGGTTGTTTGTCAGCGACATGGTGGGTCAATATGTCTGGAGTTTCCAGATTCAGGCCGATGGCTCCCTGGGGCAAAAGCAGCGGTACTTCCAGCTTCATTTGCCGGACGATCCGCGGGGCTCCGGGGCTGACGGAATCACCGTGGATTCGGAGGGTCGACTCTATGTGACTACAACCATGGGTATTCAGGTGTGCGATGCTGCTGGACGGGTCAATGCCATTTTGGAGAAACCCGAACCGGGGGCCTGGGCCAGTGATGTCTGCTTCGGGGGAACCCGTTTCGACCAATTGTACCTCACCTGCGGACATCGCGTCTGGCGACGGCAGATGAAGGCCAAAGGAATGCCGTCGTTTGCAGCCCCGATGGTTCCCCCTCCCGTCCACTTGTAATCCAAGGCGGTTTATTTCAAGACATTCTCGCGAAGATACTTTTCCAATTTGAGGGAGTCGGCGGCAAACAAACGAATGCCCTCACTGAGCTTTTCCGTGGCCATTTGGTCTTCATTGTGTTGCCACCGGAATCCATTCTCGTCGAGATGGATCCGGTCCAGGGGCAAGGTATCCGCAAGTGCCGGGACAAGTCTGGCCTCGACGGAGCCCTCGTGGCTCTGGAGTTCTTCGAGCAGGGCGGGACTGATGGTCAGCAGATCGCAGCCGGCCAGCTGCAGGATTTCATCGAGATTGCGGAAACTGGCCCCCATCACTTCGGTCTTGTAGCCAAACTTTTTGTAGTAGGCATAAATCCGCGTCACGGATTTGACCCCCGGGTCCTCGGCAGGCGCATAGCTGGCCGTGCCGGTGCTCTTTTTATACCAATCGAGAATGCGTCCGACGAAGGGGGAGATGAGCTGAACCCCGGCTTCAGCACAGGCGACGGCCTGGGCGAATGAAAAGAGCAGGGTGAGATTGCAGTGAATCCCGTCCGCCTTGAGCAACGCCGCCGCTTGAATGCCTTCCCAGGTGGAAGCCAGTTTGATGAGGATGCGTTCCCGGGGAATACCGGCGGCTTCATACAGGGCGATCAGGTGGTGGGCTTTTTCCACACTGGCCTGGGTGTTGAACGAAAGGCGGGCGTCGACCTCGGTGGAAACCCGGTTGGGAACGATTTTCAGGATTTCAAGCCCGAACCCGACAGCCAGGAGATCCATGCAGCGATGGACGGCGACTTCGGGGGAGGGGGCCCCGGCCTTCGCGTCGCTGGCGGCTTTGGCCACCAATTCTGAATACTCGGGCATGGTCGCCGCCTTCAGGAGCAGGCTGGGGTTGGTGGTGGCGTCGCGGGGTTGATATTTTCGCATGGCGGCGAAATCGCCGGTATCCGCGACGACGACGCTGTGCTGTTTCAGGCCGGAGAGAAGGGTGGACATGACGGTATGGAGTTTTCACACACAGCATGATTTCAAATCCCACCCGGTCAAACGTGGAAACGCCCATTCCCGGTTTCTGGGGAAGCCGTTTGACCGATCAGGCAATTTGAGGTACGAAGGACTCGATGGGGAGATGGTGGTTGCTTTTCTGGGCGCTGGGGCTGGCAGGGCTTTGCCGGGCGGCGGAGCCGTCCCCATTGACCGCTGATCAGGTCATCGAAAAGTTGCTGGAGCGTTCCCGCTCGACCCCTGACCGTATTGCGGCCCAGTGCCACGGGTGCACAAGGGTCTCTTTAATTGAAGAGCGGGACAGTCACGGAGAGCTCAAGGAACGGGTATCCCGCGAGTTTGAAGTGGAACTCCACGGGGCTCGCCAACAGTTGCGCCTGTTGCGATTAAATGACCGGTCGCCCACGGAAAAGGAGGCGAAACGGGAACTGGAGCACGAGGCCGAGGTCCGGAAAGACTACTCCGAACGCAAGGGCCGGGGGCGGGCAAAGGGGCCCGACTTTCTGGATGAGGCCATTCTGCTTCGCTATCGTTATGAATTGGTGGGCATGGAGACCAACAACGGTCGGGCCAGCTATCTTCTCAAATTCCAGCCCAAATTCAAAGGCACGGGCAAAGACATCCAGGATCGGGCCTTGAATCTATTGGCGGGTCGAATCTGGGTGGATGCCGGTGAATTTGAGCTGGCGGGCGTCGATGCCCAATTGGTGGATCGTTTGGAGGTTCTGGCGGGCATCGTGGGTGACCTGGAACGCCTCGATTTCACACTGGACCGTTGCCGTCTGGAGGATGGGTTTTGGTTCAACCGCACCCTCAAACTTCGGCTGGACGGACGGAAGTTGATGTCTCACTTCCGGGTCAATTCCGTGATTGAACAGCGCGACTTCAAGCGGCTGGCGAAGCCGTCGCCCACGTCCGAAGCGCCAGCCGAAGAGCCTCGACGGGCAAGCCGATGACATTGCTGAGGGATCCCTCGACCTTTTCGATCAGGAGATGTCCCTGCTCCTGAACCGCATAGGCCCCGGCCTTATCCAGAACGGACACCCGAGTGAGGTAGTCCTCAATCTCTGTCTGGCCGTAGGGCAGAAATTTGACCCGGGTTGCCTCGGAAAACAGATGCATCCGGTTCTGGTCCCGATGGAAAAGGCAGACTCCCGTGACGACTTCATGCACCCGTCCGGACAGGCGGCTAAGATAGTCTCGGGCGACGTCGAGATTTTCCGGCTTGCCCAGGAGCTGGTCATCCAGAAAAACCAGGGTGTCGGCACCGATGATGAGATGTCGGGGATACCGTTCTGCAACCGCAAATGCCTTTCGCTGCGCGTTGAGTTCACACAGTCGCCTTCGTCCGAGAGCCGGATCGTCGAGTTCCGTGGCATGGCTGTCGACAATACCAAATTCGGTTACCAGTTCCCTGAGGAGCACGGCGCGTCGCGGTGATTGGGAGGCCAGGATGATGGGGG
>CAIPFS010000408.1 GCA_903864375.1 uncultured Verrucomicrobiota bacterium | reverse complement strand
GGTGGAGATCCGAGCATAAGCTTTCAGGGGCCTGACCGTCGATGTCGGAGTTCCGTCTTAAATCATGTTTGAACGTCTGGTTTTTTTGGTTGGTGCGACCAGCCTTGCTACTTTGGTCCTGTTGGCTGCAGAGACGATCTTTCGGGGTCCGACGACGGATCAACCTTATCGGAGGAAAATCGCGGGGGCGGTTCTTTTCGGCCTTGTTTCCTTCCTGACCATCCGGTTCGGCCTCGAGATCATTCCGGGGGTGATTGTCGACTTCCGCGGGGGCGTGATCGGCCTAGCGCTATTGATGGGAGGATGGCCTATGGGTTCGGTGGCGGTGGCCGCTGCATTTCTGACCCGGTGGACACTGGGTGGGGCGGGAATGATTCCGGGATTGTACGGAATTAGTGCAGACTTTCTTTTGGTGACAGTCTGGTTGAGGTTCTTCAGGGGAGATTTGAGGCGGGACAAAATCCCAGTAAGGCTCCTGGCCGAGGTCGGCGCCCTGGTGGGAGTCAGTGAGGCGTTGTCATTGGTGGCGGTGGACTTTGGAGGGATGAGCCCTGACAAAGTTGTGTTCAATTCGGGAATCCTGTTTTTGGTTCAACTGGGGGGGACCCTTTCCGCCGGGATTGTGCTTCTGGCGCTGAGCAGCAGGACCCAGCTCCTCGGTCAACTTCGTGAAAGCGAGGGGCGTTTCCGCAATTTGGTTGAGAAATCTCCGGATATGTTTTACCGATTTTCAACCGCCAAAGGGGCAATTTATTGTTCTCCTCAAGTCCAGACGATGCTGGGGTATAGCGCAGAATTCTTCATCGAGAACCCCTTTGCCTTTGGAAAGCTGATCCATCCCGATGATCTCCCTGGAAAGTTGGTGGCGGTCGGACAGGGGACCGACGAGTTCCCGTTTGAAGTGGAATACCGGATACGTGACGCAGCCGGTAATTGGAAATGGTTTCGCGACCGCTCCATCAGCATTTCCGAGTGCGGCTCTGAAACGATCATTGACGGGGTGGTGACCGACATGACTGAGCTGCGGACTCAGCAGGATGAGTATCACCGGATGTTCGATTTGGTCCCGGAGCTCATTTGTGAGGTGGACGGCGACGGTCATTTCAAACAGGTGAATCCGTCCTGGGAAAAACTGTTGGGCTATGCCCCGTCCGAGCTGCTGGGCCGGAAATTCACCGACCTCATCCATCCCGGGGATGTGGACTCCACCCTTCAGATTGCCCGGGAGATCCTATCGGGACGGCGGGTTTCGGGTTTCATCAATAGGTATCGATCCAAAGACGGACGCCTTCACAATATTGAATGGACGGCGACCAGAGTACCCATTTCCAATCATCGACTGGGCATTGGTCGTGATGTCACGGAACGGCTGGCAGTCGAAGCGGAGAGCGTGGCTGCGCACGAACGACTCAAATGCCTCATCGATAACATTCCCGATCCCCTCTGGCTCAAGGACTCCGACGGTCAGTATTTGGCGGTGAATGAGGCATGGAAGCGAGTCATGGGGGTGGAATCAAAGGAAGTAGTGGGGAAAACCTCCCGGGATCTCTTTTCGCAAGAATTGGTCGAACGATTTGAGGAGGAGGATCGCGGGATGATGGAATCAGGAACTCCGATCCAGATGATTGAAATGCTCACCAATTCCCAAGGGGGCACCGAGCATTATGAGGCCTGGAAGCGATCCATCCAGATCGGGTCTGATAAGAGGCTGGGGACCGTGGGATGCGCCCGAAACATCACCTCCCGACTGCAATTGGAGGCAAAACTGGCCAAATACAAACTCCTCGCGGATTTGACTCAGGATATCATTCTGTTCATCAACCCGAAAACGGGTCGCATCGTCGAGGCGAACGAATCGGCCTGCGCCACCTATGGCTATGAACGCAAGGAACTCCTTTCGCTGTCGGTTTTTGATCTCCGTGTGGATGCCCCGGAGAAGGTCCGGGACCAGTTGTCAGAAGCGGGACGCAACGGCGCTCGATTCGAATTTGATCATCGTCGTCGGGATGGCACCTCTCTTCCGGTGGAGGTCCAGGTTCTTACCGGATTCATCGACGGTGAGACGCTGTTAGTGAGTGTC
>CAIPFS010000407.1 GCA_903864375.1 uncultured Verrucomicrobiota bacterium | reverse complement strand
TGTGTACCCTCAGAGCCACTCATACCCACCACCCTGTGTGTACCCTCAGAGCCACTCATACCCACCACCCTATGTGTACCCTCAGTGCCACCCATACCCACGGCGGTGCTGGCGGACATTCCCATCATGTGTTGTACAACATCTCCATTGGCGGCTTCGCCTGGCAGACGTACGACGCCATGGTCCACGGCATCTACATGGCGATTAAAAAGGCGCATCGGGACCTCGCCCCGGGGCGGATTTCCCTGAATGAGGGCCAACTGGATAATGCCAACGAGAACCGACAGGCCAATGGCTTCCTGCAGAATGTTGAGATCACCAATCCCAACCTGGGAAATCCCTTCGGCACGGACAATCGGGACACCCGGATGCAGTGTCTTCGCTTCGAACACGTCAATCATGAGGAGATTGGGATGCTGAATTGGTTTCCGGTTCATGGCGTTTCATTTTCCAAGGAGAATCATCTTCTGACCGGGGACAACAAAGGGCTGGCGGCCTATCTCTTCGAACAGCAGATGGGAACTCACTACCCGGGCCATGTCGGTCAGGCCAAGTCCTCGGGATTCGTGGCTGGTTTCGCCAATTCCAACCCGGGGGATTTGACCGCCAACCGCAGGACCTTGGAGCCCGGATGGCCCGCCAACGGCAAGGACGACGAGTGGAGAGCCACTCAGATTGGAACCCGCCAGTATGAAAAAGCCCTGTCGCTCTATAAAGGGGAGGAAGGGACCCCCGAAAGAATCTTTGGGTCGGTCGACTTCAGGCACACCTACATTTCATTTGCCGATCTCCATGTCAATCCCACCAAATTTTATCCGTACGATGTTCCCGGGGTGGGCTTTGCCGGTTCCACAACGAAGCCCCCCTGGCAGACGTATGTCGGAGCCCTCGGTATCGATTTCGCAAAGGGAACCCTCGATGGTGAGGGTGCATCGCAATTGATCGTGGATGCCTTCCGGTTAGTCACCGGGATTATCACGGATCCGGCCACCGCTGACTTCTCCTTTCATCATTATCCGAAGGACATTGCTTTGACCACAGGAACCACCGCAGTGGAGGGTATGACGTGGACTCCGCAGGTTGTGCCGATCTCCATTCTCCGGGTGGGCAATCTGGCTATCCTGGCGGTTCCTGGCGAATTCACCAGCATTGCCGGTTCAAGGCTTCGAAAAACCGTGGAATCGATTCTTGGGCCCGGAACACACGCGGTCATCGCTGGGCTGGCCAACGACTATTCCGGCTATGTGACCACCTATGAGGAATACCTGTATCAAAGCCCGGGAGAGACCGGGCTCCTGGAGCAGGGGTACGAGGCTGGCTCCACCCAGTTTGGTGCCTTTACCCTGGCCGGGTATCAGGCAAAGTTTACAGAGTTATCCCGCGCCATGATGTCTGGCGACAAAGTGGGGACCCTGCCCATGCCCCGGACCATCCCCCCGATTTCACCGCTGTTGAAGGCATTGGATCCGCTCTTTGATTTGCCGCCTCTACCCCAGGCACGCCCAGCTGAATACAAGGGAAAAGCGGGCTGTCCCGACGGCCAGTTCTTCGACCTTTTGACTGGCTCCTGCTGGAGCTGTCCCGACGGGTACAATCGGACGATCTTCCCGGTCGACGGCGGATCAGCCTGCGAATTACCGCAGCATTCGGTCTTTTCCCAGGCCACATCCCATGGACAAGCCGGATGCGGGCCGGGCCAGTTCTTCGATTTATTGACCGGTGCCTGCTGGAGTTGTCCGGACGGGTATAATCGGACCATTTTTCCTGTGGACGGAGGTTCGGCGTGCGAAAAGCCGGCGCAGACGATCGATTCCCCGGCCACCCGGCATGGCCAGGCGGGATGTGGTCCTGGTCAGTTCTTCGACCTGTTGACCGGCGCATGCTGGAGCTGTCCGGACGGGTACAACCGCACCATCTTTCCCGTCGATGGGGCATCGGCATGCGAAAAGCCAGCGCAGACGGTTGATTCCCCCGCCACCCGTCACGGTCAAGCGGGATGCGGGCCGGGCCAGTTTTTCGACCTGTTGACCGGCGCCTGCTGGAGCTGTCCGGACGGGTACAACCGGACCATCTTCCCGGTGGACGGAGGGTCGGCTTGTGAGCGCCCGGCCTACTCGGTCTACGCCGCGGCGGACAGCACCCGGGGAACAGGCCTTTTCGGGACGGATTGTCCCTCGGGGTATGTCTTCGATTTCATCCTTGGGAGGTGCTACCGCTGTCCCGGCGGCTATTCCAAACTCATCTTCAGGGCGTGGAATGATGCCAGCGCCTGTGAGCATGTCTACCCGGCCGTCGACACCAGCGCCACCCGGCACGACGGTCTCTGTCCCAGTGGTCAATTCCTCGACATTGCAACGGGCTACTGCTGGAGCTGTCCGGCGGGATATAACCGAACGATTTTCCCTATTGGTGGCAACGCGGCTTGCGAAGTCGTCCTCCCGGCCATCGACGCCGGTGCCACCCGCCACGACGGTCTCTGTCCCAACGGCCAGTTTTGGGATATTGGAACCGGCTATTGCTGGACCTGTCCGCCCGGTTACAACCGCACCATTTTCCCGATTGGAGGTGGCGCGGCGTGCGAAACCGTCCTTCCAGCCATCGACACCGGTGCTACGCGGCACGACGGTCTGTGTCCCGTCGGGCAGTTCTGGGATCTGGGAACCGGCAAATGCTGGAGTTGCCCACCCGGCTATAGCCGCACCATTCTTTTCATCAACGGCCCCACGGCCTGTGAGCAGGTCATTCCGGCAGTGTCCACAACCGCCACCCGATTCGGAAAATACTTCTGCTCAGACCGGGGTCCGGATTGGTTTCTGGACATCGGACGAAACGAATGCTGGTCGTGCAACGGATGGACCCGCAATCTGAACCCCCGTCGACGGTCCGGATGCCTGCACGGGACCGTTGGCCGCTTTCGGCGACCAGGTGATCGATCCGCAGTGGCTCCGCCCCGATAAAGAACGGACGTACTCGCGAAGCCAGCGGGCCAGGGTGGATGTCAGTTTCTGGGGAGGGCATCCCAAGAATGTTTTCGGAACCGTTAATAATCGGATGGTCGACGCCCTGCCCACCTTCCTCGAGGTGCAGCTCCTCAACGGAACAGAATGGCAAACGGTCCGGACCGATGCCGACTGGGACACCACCTTTGAATGGAACCGGGTTGGCCTTGCCGCTTCCGCACTCAAGGTGACCTGGAGTCTGGGTGCGAATGCTCAGTTGGGGACCTATCGCATCACCCATCGTGGGTTCTCCCTCGACGCCTCGGGAAATATCAGTCCCTATCAAGGGATTTCGCCCACCTTCCATGTGGTGCCCTAAAATGGACCCGATCCGGCCGCGAGCCTTCGTCTTTTCTGCGTCTGTCGATCGCCTCATGGCGGCCTGGGTACGGTTGTTGATTCTCTCAGCCCTCCCCTGGGTGGGGCAGGCCTCCGAATCGACTGGGTCGGAATCCGCGTCGACCGAGGTGACGGCCCTTGTTTTCTCAGACTTTTACTCGCCGGCCTGCGCAGAGGTGAATGGACTTTTGGATGAACTGGCCAAATCGCGGCACGTCACCCTCCAGAAAATCTTCAAGCACGCTCCGGGCGATACGTCCGCCTTGCCGGCCCACGAGGCTGCCCTGGCCGCCGGGGCTCAAGGAAAATTTCAGGAGATGCACGACCTCCTGTTCCTGCAGCCAAAACCGGCGGGCAGTGCACTCCTGCGACTGGCTAAAACACTCGGTCTCGACATGAAACAGTTCGAAACGGCCCTGGACGACCGGGAGTTCAGGGCGGTTGTGCTCCGCGATCTGGCGGAGGCTCGCGGTCTGGGCGTCCACACGACCCCCACCGTGTTTATCAACGGCACCCGGATCCAAGGCTTGGAAGAACTCAAGACCTTGGTTCGGACGCCGGCACCACCTGCTGCCCCGGCCTGGGAGGCCACACCGGTCGAGCCGCTGGTGCTGAACTTTGAAGGCTCCCCCACGAGCGGACCCAGCAACGCACCTGTAACGATTGTGGAATTCACCGATTTCCGGTGCGGCTTCTGCCGGATTAATTCGCGGGTCATCACCGACCTGGTGGCGGCCTATCCGGGTCGGGTTTACCGGGTGTTCAAGAACTACCCGATAGACCCGGAGGGCGCCGGCCTGCGTCCGCATCTGGCCGCACTGGGTGCGTTGGATCAGGGGAAGTTCTGGGAGATGCACCAATCAATCATGGGCAGACCGCTGGAGACCGGGGATGATCTGTTGGATCGCGCCAAATCCATGGGCATGGACCTTGCCGCCTTTCAAAAGGGCCTTGGTGATCCGGCAAAGCGGGCGATCATCCGTCGTGACATCGCCGAGGGTGAACAGCTCGGAATCCGGGCCACCCCGACCACTTTCATCAACGGGAAACGATTGGTTGGAAGGCAATCCCTGGAGAGCCTGAAGAAACATGTGGAGGAACTTCTTGGCTCTCAGGGTTTCATCACAGGGCAGGGGGATGAATCGCTGACCAGTCTCGGTGATTCACAGGCGGCAGAGCATGTCGAGGCGTTTATCGACCTGGGGCATCCGGACAGCGCAGCGTGGGTTGCCCTCCTGCGGGAGTTGGCCCGGGAACGACCCGGCGTCCGGGTACAGTTCCGTCACTTTCCCTCTGCGGGAAATGCCGAAGCATTTCAAATTCACGAGGCGGCAATGGCGGCTGCGGAGCAGCATCAATTTTGGGAGATGTGCGACGAGGTGCTTGCCCCCAAAGCTCCAGCGAAACCGGGGACGTTGAACG
>CAIPFS010000406.1 GCA_903864375.1 uncultured Verrucomicrobiota bacterium | reverse complement strand
GTCCACACGGTCCAGAAAATCGCGATGATCGATCTTGCCCCCCTCCACATTGAGGTTCTTTAAGGTCATCTCCAGTATGACGACCATTTCCTTGCCCATGACATTGGGCTCCTGGGCAAACTGAGCCTGGGCGTAGCGAATCATGTCCACGGAAACGCGTGTGACCGGACGGAACGAGCCGCGTTCGATCAGGATGCATTTCTTGTAGAGATAGTCGGCGGGTTGGACGAGATCGCCGTTGGGCATGAACATCGTGGCGTTGGTCAAACCCCGTTCGACCAATTCCAATGCCAGCAAGCGGTTGTCCACCCGGGCAAAGCCGGGGCCGCGGAATTGAATCATGTCCACCTCAATCCGGTCGATGGACAGGTTGTCGAGAAGGGCGTTGAGGACCGCCTCGGCATGCCAATGGAGGTAGAGGGCTGCGTGAATCAGGTTGACTCCGAGAATACCGAGGGCTTCCTGTTGCTGGACATTCTCACGGTCCCACATCCGGACGTGCATAATGATGTCGCTCGGTTCCACGCCGGGCTCGGTCTGAAACCGGATTCCCATCCATCCATGGGTCTCGTCCCGGCGCTTGAAGCTCCGGGCGGTCACCGTATCGGCGAAGACGAAAAACCGGGTCTCCTTTCCCCGCTGGGCCGACAATCGTTCATGCAACAGGGTGTACTCATGCTCCAGCATGGCCAGCAGGCGTTGCCGGCTGACGTAACGTTCTGATGCCCCATAGATCGCATCGCTGACCGTCATGTCGTAGGCGGAAATGGTCTTGGCGATGGTGCCGCTGGCGCCTCCCACACGGAAAAACCATCGGGCCACCTCCTGACCCGCGCCGATCTCGGCAAAGACGCCGTATTTTCCGGGGTCCAGATTGATCTGGAGTGCCTTTTGGTGCGTGTCCAACCCGTCACTCATGCTGGCATTTAAACACCGATTAAGGCTTTAGGCGAGAAGGAAGGAGCTTACCGCCCTGTCCCGGCCATTTCGATCGGCTTGTCCCCACGCCGGTATTGGAACGGATAGCTTTGAACAATGGAACTCACCAAGGTCACCGCCTTGTAATCGTTCGTGGTCAATTGGTTGGTGATCTTCTTCACCGCCGGCAGATCGTAGTATTCGAGTCCCCGTCCCAGGGCGTAGGCCATCATCTTCCCGGTGACCTGCCGAAGGAAAAGGCCTTTGCGCGCCAGCAGGGCGTTTTTGAGATCCACGGGTCCGTTGACCTCGTCGCCATTGATCAACCGACCGCTGGCATCGACGGGTTGGTCGCTCACTTTTTCACGCCATCGACCGACCGGATCAAAGTTTTCAAGGGCGAATCCCAGCGGGTCCATCCGGGAATGACATCCGCTGCAATTGGGATCCTTGCGATGTTTTTCCAGTCGTTGACGGAAGGTCAACCCCTCGGTGACGTGGTCATCCGGGGGCAGGGTGGCCACGAGGGGAGGGGGCGGCGGGGGCGGCGTTCCCAGGACCTCCTCCAAAATCCATTTGCCTCGCAGGACCGGGCTGGTTCGAAGGGGGTAGCTGGTCTGGGTCAGCACGGCTGCCATGGTCACAACGCCACCCCGACGCCGGTCGGGCAGGGGAACCCGGGCCAGGTGGTCCGAGTCGACCTTGGGCAGACCATAAAACTCCGCCAACGCCCGGTTGGCAAAGGTGTAGTCGGCATCGATCAACCGCAGCAGACTGGCGTTATCGGCCAGCAGGGAAGCAAAGAACTCCACCGGTTCCGCCATCATCGCCTCCCGCACGGCATCGTTGTATTGGGGGAAACGCCCGCGGTCGGGATTGGCCACCGTGGCCAGCTTTCGGGTTCCCAGCCATTGACCCGTGAAATTCTCTGCCAGGGCATGGGCTCTGGGGTCCAGGAGCATGCGACGGACCTGTGCGTCCAGCACCGGGGCCTCACGGAGTTGCCCCTTCTCCGCCAGTCGGAACAATTCGTCGTCCGGCATCGACGACCAGAGAAAGTAGCTGATCCGGCTTGCCAGTTCGAAGTCGGTGAGTCTCCAGGCGGCCCGTCCCGATTCGACATGTTCGGTGCGAAACAGGAATGACGGTGAAACCAGGAGCGCCTTGACCGCTCCTTTGAAAGCGAGATCGATGGAGGCGCCGTGTTCCCGGGCGCTGTCGAACAGTCGGGTCAGCGACTCCATTTCCATCGACTCGACCGGTCGGCGGTAGGCTCTCGTGGCCAGATCTTCCAGGTCTTTGAGTGCCTGGCCGCGTTCGGTTCGATACCAGACGGCGGGCGTCCGTCGCAGTCGGGCAGGATCGGCGGCCTCGATAGCCTGCTCGGCCGCCGTCAAATACCGCTCCATCAGGATGGGCGGGACGAACAGGGTGTCGGCGTTGTTGTCAAAACCGCCTCCCCCTCCACCGTCGGCCGGAAACTGGTCTGCCAGATGTCGGGTGACCCCCAGCAGATCCCGGAGGGTGTTGTTGTATTCGGTGCGATTCAGCCGATGGACAACGGAATTGCCGGGGTCCTTGGGGATCCAGGACGGGTCGGGATTATCCAGCAGGTGCTTGAGAAACTCGATCACGACGATGCGCTGTTCGAGGGTGGGCTGGGGTTTGTCCGGTGGAGGCATCTGACGGTCTTCCAGTTGGCGGATGACCGATTCCCACATCTGCGGATTCCGGAAAAGGGAGGCCGCATTGGTGGACGTGGCAAAATTGACCCCCGCCTTCGCCTTCTTTTCTCCATGGCACGAGAGGCAATACTCGTTGATGCGAGGCTGAACCTCTGCCTGGAAGGCATCCGGTACCGCGCCGATCCCGCGGAGCAGGAACAGCAAGGACATCCAGAAGGTGCGTCGAACAAACATTCAGCCGGTCCAGAACGGATTGAGGGTGGTGTGACCGCCAATGCGAACACTTTGCGCAATGGCATTGGAAATATGCTGCTTGGCCATCTCCACCGCAACCGGCAGCTCCAATCCCAGGGCCAGATATCCGGCTATCGCCGCTGAGTAGGTGCAGCCGGTCCCGTGGGTGGCCACCCCCCGCACCCAGGGAGATGCCACTTCGATCTCGTTTTCACCATCAAAGTAAACGTCTGTCGCCCGCCGGGCTCCCGTCAGATGCCCCCCTTTGAGGAGGATGGGACGTCCCCATCGAAAATAGAGCTCAAAGGCCGCCGGCAACAATTCATCGGCCTGCAGTATCGGACGCCTCAGGAGGTGGGCCGCCTCGTCCAGGTTGGGCGTGATCAACGCCGCCAGGGGAAAAAGGCGTCCGGTGAGGACCCGAATCGCGGACGCCTGAAGCAACGGGGAGCCACTGGTGGACATCATCACCGGATCCACAACCAGGGGCGGACGTTCGGCGCCCAGGCCCTCATACCAGTCGGCGACGCTCCGGATGAGGGAGGCCGAGTACAGCATGCCGGTTTTGATGGCGCGGGGTGGAAGTTCTGCGTGGACGGTCTCCAGTTGCCGGGTCAGGAAGGCCGGCTTGACCGCATGGACCGCCGCCACTGTTTTCGGATTTTGTGCGGTCAGGCAGGTGATGGCGGTGGTTCCGTGAACCCCCAGCGCGGCCCAGGTGGCCAGGTCCGCCTGGAGTCCGGCTCCCCCGCCTGAGTCCGATCCGGCGATGGTGAGGGCAATCGGACGTTCGGGACGCTTCATGTCGAAAGGCTGTGATTTCGAGGCACGGATTGCACGTTGGAAACACGGATGGCCTGTACTGCGGCGACAGGAACCGGGGCGGATGTCATCCCCCCCAGCCGGATGTCAGACGGCGCTGATCGATGCGGAGTCCCCGCCGTTTTCGAGTTCCGCCAGAACCTGGGGATCACGCACATCCACCCAGCGTCCCTCGATGGCCACGCCGGCCACGGTTTTCCCCGCAGCAACCATTGCGCTGATGGCGTCGGTCAATTCGTACTCGCCGCGCGGAGACCGCTCGAGGCGGGCGGTGAAGTCAAACAGGCCCGGATTGAAAATGTAGATGCCGGCATTGTACCAGACCGGTTCTCCGGGTTTGAGCCAGCCGTCCTGGCTCAGTTGCTCCAGCTGGGAAGGGGAGGGCTTTTCCACCAGGCGGGTCAGATGAAAGTCCGCATCGAAAAAGTTGAGTCCCCCCTTGGTGACGTCTTCCCCGACCGTCACCGTCAGGAGCCCGCCGAAGGAGCCCCCCGACCACCGTTCCCGCATTCGTCCATAGGTGTCGGGACGGACCAGGATGTCCCCGTAGGTCAGCAGGAAATCGTCGCTGCCGATGAAGTCCTTGGCCAGTTCCGGCGCCTTTCCCGTCCCGTCCTGAGTTGCCTGCCGGACGTAACCCACGTGCATGCCCCAGCGGTCGCCGTTACCGAAATAGCCTTCAATGACTTCGGCCTTCCAGCCCGTGACCAGGCATACCTCATGGATGCCGGCATCCCGCAAACCGAGAAGGATGTGCTCGAGGATCGGTTTGCCCCAAACCGGAAGCATCGGTTTCGGCACCGACTCGGTCAGGGAACCCATCCGGGTTCCCTTGCCAGCCGCCAGGATGACCGCCTTCATGGGGTTCGGGTGAATCGCGCTTCAGGCCCCGAACTTGTCAAACATCCGTCCGTGGGCCTGCATCAGTCGAATCAGGTACTTGGCTTCAAAAATCCCCAGCGAGCCAAGATTGGCGCCGGTTTCGGTGAAACGCTCCAGTTTATCCGTTCCCGAGGCATTGGAATGCAGCAGGACCGGCTGCGGATGCCAGGAATGCCCCTTCATCGCACAGGGAGTGGAATGGTCGCCGGTGATGGCCAGCACATCCGGTTGACGGGCCAGCAGGATGGGCAGTGCTGCGTCAAACTCCTCAATGGCCTTCACCTTGGCCTTGAAATTTCCGTCCTCCCCCGCCTTGTCGGTGTACTTGAAGTGAATGAAAAAGAAATCGTAGTTCTCGTACTCCCGGATATAGCGTTCGAATTGTTCGGCGATGGTCTGCGGTCCTTCGATCTTGTTCATGCCGACCAGCTGGGCCAGGCCCTTGTACATCGGGTAGACGGCCAGCGCCGCCGGCTTGAGCTGATAGCGCTCCTCAAACGTCGGGATTTCCGGTTGATGGGCAATGCCCCGCATGAGGAAACCATTCGCCGGCGATTCCTGGGCGAGGATCGGGAGGGCCACCGCATAAAAATCGGCGATCAATTTCGCCATCTTCTTCTGCTTCGCATTCTTGGCATCGAGGGGCTTCGACTCGGCGATCGGCAATCCTTCGCGATTCGGGTCCGTATCGGTCAGCGGGCCTTCCAAACCTGCACCCCGGAAGATGACCACAAACCGATGTTCCTTCCCCGGAATCACCTGCACCTGCGTCGTCCCAATCTTTTTGATTTGAGCCGAAAGCAGACCGCACAGGCGTTCGCAGACCTCCGTGGCAATGCGCCCGGCACGACGGTCGGTGACGATTCCCTCGGCGTTCAAGGTGCAGAAATTGGCCCGGGCGGCAACGTCCCCGGCTTTGAGCTCAAATCCCAACCCCAGGGCCTCAATGACCCCGCGTCCCACTTCGAACTCCAGCGGGTCGTAGCCGAAGAGGGCCAGGTGACCCGGTCCGCTGCCCGGGGTGATCCCGGGGGCCACGGGGATCATCCGCCCCTGAGCGCAGCCGCTGCGGACCAGGGCGTCCAGATTCGGGGTGTACGCAGCCTCCAGTGGCGTCAAATTGCCTTGGGCTGCCGTGGCGATGTCCCCCAGGCCATCGAGGACCACCAATGCCAGTTTGGCACCGGTCTTGATGGTGAGTTTCGAGTAAACCGAATCAAGATTGCTCATGCGACGCAAGCATGCGGGGGAGGATGCTTCCGGTCAATTGCGTCATCGGTCGACCGGGGGTTGCCAAACTCCGCGCCACCTCGCACCCTAGGGGAGATCGAATGCAAAGCGCCGCTGAACCTTCACTCTCCAGTCCGCCCCGGTCATCGACGGCGGCACCGGCCCCCGTATCGGTCCGGCGTCGCCTGCCGGAGTGGCTCAAGGTGCAACTGCCCACCAGCAGCGCCTTCACCCGCACGCGGTTGCTGCTGAACGACCTGCGATTGCACACGGTTTGCGAAAGTGCCCAGTGCCCCAATCATTGGGAGTGCTGGAGCAAGGGCACGGCGACCTTCATGATTGCCGGAGACCGTTGTACCCGGGCCTGCGGCTTCTGCGCCGTCTCGACCGCCAAACCCCTCGCGCTGGATGCCGGGGAACCGGAGCGTGTGGCCGAGGCCACCCGTCGCATGGGATTGAAACACGTCGTGATCACCGCCGTGGCTCGCGATGACCTGCCGGATGGCGGTGCGGCCCATTTTCAGGAGACGATTTCGTCGGTTCGCGACCGCAATCCCGGGATCGTCATCGAGGTGCTCACTCCGGACTTCCTGGATCGGGAATCCTCGCTCGACCTCGTGCTGGATGCCCGTCCGGAAATCTTCAATCACAACCTGGAGACCGTCCGCCGGCTGACCCCGTCGGTACGGCACCGGGCGACCTATGACCGGTCCCTTTCTGTTCTGGCCCGGGCCAAGGCCCGTGGCGGGCCGGACCTGGTCACCAAGTCCGGCATGATGCTGGGATTGGGAGAGACCATTCCCGAGGTCATCGAGGCGATGGAGGACCTTCGGGCCTCCCGGGTGGATATCCTCACCCTCGGCCAGTATCTCCAGCCGACTCTTCAGCATCTCCCCGTGGTCGATTTCATTGCACCCGCGGTCTTTGCCCGGCTTAAAAGCGAGGCGGAGGCACTGGGATTCGTCCACGTGGCCAGCGGCCCGCTGGTTCGGAGCTCCTATCATGCCGATGAATTTGCGCCGCCGGATCGGCTCAAAACGCCCCACACCGCAGGATGAACTCCATCTTCTTGCACTCGCCGCTTGAACAGGAAGGGATGTTCAAGCGATGGTTTTCTGACGTCTCGGAATCATGAATCTCGGCGACATACTCACCACCCGGCAGATCGTGCCTGAATTAAAGGCCGTCAGCCGATGGGAAGCCATTGATGAGCTGATCGGTGTTCTGGTCGAAAGCGGACGCATCCTCCCCGAACACCGCGAGCCGGTGACTGCCGTCGTCAAGAAGCGCGAGCAATCCATGAGCACGGGTATCGGCTTCGGGATCGGGATTCCCCACGCTTCCACCGATGTCATCACCGAGGTGGTCGCCGCCTTCGGGCGCTCCCGTCGCGGAGTCAATTTTGACGCCCTCGACAATCAGCCCGTTCATCTCGTCACCTTGTTCCTGGTTCCCCAGGGTCAGTTTCAACGGCATCTTCACACCCTCGCAGGTATCGCCAAGGTGCTGCGTCGCGACGATTTCCTGAAGGCCCTCGAGAACGCCCCCACTGCGGAGGCGATGATGGCGGTCATTCGCGATTTTTCCTCCGGCCGCTAGGCGTCCGGGTGGAGTGCGGGTCTGGTTCCCGCTGTTTCAAGGTCCTCCCTCTTTTTTCTTTTTCCTCCCGTGTTGCATCCCCTTCTCCAGGAACGAGTGCGGGCCGCCCTGGTGGCCATCGCCCCGGAAGTTGACACCCGGTCGGTCCAGATTCGCCCGGCAACCGACCCCAAATTTGGCGACTTTCAGTGCAATTCACTGATTCAGCTGGCGCGCGAACTCAAAACCAATCCCCGCCAGCTGGCGACCCAGGTGGTGGCCCATCTCGATGTTTCCGACATCTGTGCCGCCCCGGAAATTGCGGGTCCCGGCTACCTGAACTTCCGGGTATTGCCCGCCGCTCTGGCCCGCTTGTTGACGTCCGCCCTCCGGGGGGAGCACCTGTTTTTTGCGCCGACGACCAGCCCCAGGACACTGGTGATCGATTATTCGTCGCCCAATGTCGCCAAACCGATGCATGTCGGCCACATCCGGTCCACCATTTTGGGCGCGAGCCTGGCCAGGGTCCTCCGATTGCTGGGCCATCAGGTCATTACCGACAATCACATCGGCGATTGGGGAACCCAGTTCGGCATGCTGTTGGTCGGATGGAAGTCGAGCCTTGACCGGCAGGCGTTGGAGCAGGACCCGCTCCGCGAGATGGAGCGCATCTACAAGCTGGTGAACGGACGGTCAGACCCTGGTCTGCCAACGTACGTGGAAGGTGTTCGGGAAAGAGCCCGGGCAGAGTTGGTGGCGCTTCAGGCGGGAGATCCCATCAATCTCTCGATCTGGAAGGAGATGATCGCCCTCTCGCAACGACAGTTTGACACCATCTACGGACGCCTGGGGGTCGGATTTGACCATGTCCTCGGCGAAAGTTTCTACAATCCCTGGCTCCAATCCACTGTCGATGATCTGGTCCGGTCCGGCGTGGCCCGCGAAAGTCAGGGGGCCTGGGCGATTTTTTCCGACGGAAAACTCCCCCCGAAGGATGACCCGTTCCTGACCCAGCGCGACGGCGAGTGGCAACCGAATCCGTTCCTCATCCAGAAGGCCGACGGCGGGTTCAATTACGCCAGCACCGATCTGGCCACCGCCCAATACCGCATCCAGACCTGGTCCCCGACCGACATCGTCTACGTGACCGACGGTCGTCAGCAATTGCATTTCCAGCAGTTGTTCTCAGCCTTTGCCCGTTGGAAGCCGAGGGAAGCGGAAAGCGTCCGGATGCACCATGTCTGGTTTGGGTCCATCCTGGGTGACGATGGCAAACCGTTGAAAACGCGGTCCGGCGAAAATATCCGGCTCGCCGAATTGCTGGATGAAGCGGAAGCCCGGGCCTTGAAGGTGGTGTCTGAAAAGCGCCCGGACCTCGATGAAGCCACCCGCCGTGAAATTGCCCGGAAGGTCGGTTTGGGAGCGGTGAAATGGCAGGATCTGCTGCCCAATCGGCAGAGCGATTATGTCTTTTCCTGGGAAAAGATGCTGGCCCTGACCGGCAACACGGCACCCTATGTCCAATATCAGGCCACCCGGGCGGGCAAGGTTGTTCGGGACGCCGCGGACGGCGTTTGGACAGTCGAGGAGGGCAGCCTTGTCGATCCCTCCGAATGGGCTCTCGCCCGCCATCTCCTGTTTTTTGGAACCACGCT
>CAIPFS010000405.1 GCA_903864375.1 uncultured Verrucomicrobiota bacterium | reverse complement strand
GACGGCATGGAATCATGGCCCTCCAACGCCCTGCCGAACGATTGGACCGAACATCCCGTACCAACATCGACCCAGGCCCTGGGTGATGCCTGGGTTCGACAGTCGAGGACGGCGGTGCTCGAAGTGCCCAGTGTCATTATCCCCAATGAGAAGAACTACCTGATCAATCCGGAGCATCCGGATTTCAAGAAGGTATCCATCGGCAAACCGGAACCGTTCGCCTTCGATCCGCGTTTGTTCTGAGAACCGACGACTCTCCGTCCGACTTGAGGAATGATTCCCAACGAGACGGCTATCCCTGCCATTCGTCGCACCGTTTTGGGCCTACTTTTTATCGGTGATCTTTCCTGGTCCGGTGACTCCCTGAGCATTTTCCTCGGCGATCTTGAGCATCAATTCAAACTTCTCCCGACCGCCAAAATAGGCGTAATTGGTCGATGGGAACAGCCGCGCTTGCTCCTGGAATTCCTTCCAGTGGCCACACCAGGCCGCATAGCGGGCATAGTTGTGGCGGTAGCCGTAGGCATCGGGCTCCACTTTGAAAAACACCTCATACGCGGTTTGTATGTCCTGCCAGACTTCCGGCTTGAGGAAATAGAGCTCTCGATCTTTTCCATTTTTCAGGTCGTACGATATCACTTCATGAGCGTCGGCCAGCATCAATCGAACATTCCCGCGCCAATTCGTGTTCATGGTGCACTCCCTTCCAAACGCGATCATGTCCTGATGGGTCCCATACCATCGAGGGCGGAGGTACTGCAATTTTCTGTCACAGAGAACCCGGTCGTTCGGGGCAATCTCCATTCCCCGCTTGAACCACAGTTCCATGCGGTCGCGGCCCTGACCCTGTCCCAATTCCACGCCGACCATCTCCTCGCAAATTCGAGCGTCATGGGGATTCTGTTGCCACGCCTCCTCCAGGGTTTTTGCTGCAATTGCCAGACGCTTTTGCATTAAATTCCATCCGTTCCCCGTGACCGTGTCCGAATAGCCGGTTCCACGCGCATCCCAGGCGTGGGCAACGAATGCCCGTGCCTTGGTCAGGCGGTAAACATTGGATTCCTTCCAGTGTTTTTCGAGGGCCGGTTGAAGCTTTTCATAACAGCTCCAGGTAAAGTTGGTGCACGCGGATGTGGACGTGATGAGCAATTCGCACCCCTCATCCGCCTCCAGCGGCGCCATCGATTCTTCATTCAGGGCCAGGCCGAGATACTCAGCCGCTTTCAGCAGCTGAGTCCTCCCCTCGGAACTTCCCTGTCGCTGATAGGGGAGGGACTTCCAGGCCCAAATCGTTGCGTACGCCTTTCGGACCGGGGGATATTCACTCGCTTCCAACGCCGCGGCGGCGTTGGACATCGCGGCCACAAGTTCGTCATCGGAAAGGTTTGAACAGAAACGAAGATAAAAGTAGCGCACCAACGGATCCGTGCACTTCGCCGCAAGGGCGAGTTTGAGATGGGTTTCCAACTCCGCCCTGAATTTCGCCCCATTGCCGTTGGTGGTCGACCGGTACCGGGCATAGGCTGAAAGCGCTTTCGTGACAGACTCATCCCAGGTCGCCTGGTGAACGCCAACCTTCTGATAAGCCTCCAGCGATGTTTCCAGATTGTAAACCAATTGCCGGGCGTCGACAGGATCGGCCTGGGCCATGGGTTTGAATAGCAGGGCGAAGGTGAG
>CAIPFS010000404.1 GCA_903864375.1 uncultured Verrucomicrobiota bacterium | reverse complement strand
GTGTCGTCGACCGAGGCCCTTCGAACCAACATGGTGCGGTTCAACCTGGCATTGACCAACATTGCCTCGGCGCAGCGCCTGTTTGTGGATCGGCGTGCCGCACCCGCCACCCTGCCTGCGCCGACGGGGCCGACGGCCCTGAGTCCGATTCCACCTCTGGCCACGGGGGCTCCCTGATATGGCCGAACGCCCTTCCCAGCAACGATTCTGGTGGACCATCAGCGGCTTTGTCGTTGTGTTTGCCGTTCTGGCCGGGCGTCTCGTTCAACTTCAGGCCATCACCCCGCGACAACCGGCGGAACGATCGGCGGATAACACCGAATACAGGGTGGTTCGTTCCGGTCGGCGGGGTTCCATCGTTGATGCCCACGGTGTTCCATTGGTGCTTTCCCGCTACAAAGTGACGGTTCGCGCCGACCCGTTGAAATTGGGGGCCTATGGCCCGGAAGTGGCGCGTCTGGCCGCTCCATTTCTGGGAATCACCGAAGCCGAATTTCTCACCCGGATTCAACCGCCCCCGGTGGTTCCTGGAACCAACGCCACCGCCGCGTCCCTTCCTCCGCGGGTGCATCGCAATCTCGGTATCGCCACCAATATTCCGCTGGAAAACTGGGAAGCCCTGGCGCAGTTGTTGAAAACCAACCGGCTGTCGGAGGACTGGCGTCTGGCGAATGAAGTGACCAATGCCACCAAAGCCCTGGCTGCCCAAAAAAGGTCGGTTCCGTGGTGGGATTTGCTCCAGCGACGCCAGATCACCCAGAGCGCCCGGCCGCGATTGCAGGAGATGCGGGCCCGGTACAAGGTGGTTCGCAGCAATTCGGTCGAGTGTCTGGCCAATGGGCTTTACCCGGAGGTCTATGAAATGCGGGTTTATCCGCGGGACGCCTTGGCGGCGCACGTCCTGGGCTATACCACCAATGGATTGGCGGCACCGGGAGCAGATCTACGGACGCCGTTGCCGGTGCGGGGGGCCGCCGGACTCGAACAGCGATTTGATGCCGAACTTCAGGGGGCATCGGGCATTCTGGAAAGTCACCGCTTTGGCAATCGGGAGCTGGTGCCGCTGCGATTGCGGGAAATGGCTGCGTCCGAGGGGCTGAACGTGGTGCTCAACCTGGACGCGAATATCCAGGGGATGGTGGAGGAGGCTCTGGACTTTGGTGAGGACTCACTGCACCCGAAGGCTCTCTCGATCATCATTGTCCGTCCGCGGGACGGGGCGGTGCTGGCACTCGGCAACCGTCCGACGTTCAATCCCAATGTCCGCCGGATTCCCTCCCTGGATGCCCTGCAAAACCGCGCGATCATGGCCCCGGCCGAACCGGGATCCACCTTCAAGCTGGTGACCTATTCCGCCGCCTTGCAGGAGGGGTTGTTTAATCTGGATTCGTCGATCAACTGCGAAAACGGTCATTGGCTACCGCCGGGAATCAAATATCCGGTTCACGACGATCAGGGGGATCATCAGGGCCTGACGACCGTCATTGAGGCCTTTGCCCATTCGAGCAACGTGGGGGCCTCCAAGCTGGGGCTGGCGCTCGGAACCAATCGATTCCGTGATTACATCTATCGATTCGGATACCTCGCCCGCACCGGAATCGAATGCGGCGAGGAGGGGATCTTTACCAAATATGTCAAAGGCCGTCCGGTCCAGATGGCTTTCCATGGTGAGGCCGGTGGTGGTGTGGTTCGGTGGGATCCGGTTGCAGCCAGCCGTCTGCCTTACGGGTATGGATTGTTTGCCACACCCCTTCAGACTTGTATGGCGGCGGCGGCCATTGCCAATCAAGGGGTGTTGATGGCCCCGCAGTTGGTCAAACGACTCGAAACCGCCGACGGACGGGTTGTCCGTGAATTCAAGCCGGTGACGGTGCGTCGGGTCATCAGTCCCGCCACGGCACAAATGATGACCAAGGCGATGCGTCAGGTGGTGCTGGGGGGGACAGGCAAGGCGGCCGCGCTTGAGGACTACGGGGTCTGCGGAAAGACCGGTACGAGCAAGAAGGTCGATCCGGCCACTCACGCCTATTCCACCACACTTTACTACTCCAGTTTCGTTGGGTTTTTCCCGGAGGATTCCCCGGAAATTTGCATGATGATCAACGCGGATCAGCCGGCCGCTGCGGGTAAGGCCTACTATGGCGGAAAAGCCTGCGCCCCCATCTTCAAGCGGCTGGCGGTGAATATTGCGGCCTATCTGGCGCTTCCTCCCAGCCTTTCCAAGACCAACCAGACCGCGATGGCCCCGGTGACATCATCCAGCGTTCCTGCGTCACCCGGCGAAACGTTCACCCCCCTCGACGGGCCCCGGAGCCTTGCGACCGCCCACCTCCCACCCCGCTGAACCATGGAACCGCATCGCCTCTCCTTTTTTGCAGAAGCCGCCGGTGCCGAAGCGGTCGCGGCCGATCCCGGTCAATGGATTCACGGGGTTGTCACGGATTCGCGGAAGGTCGCGGCGGGCGATTTGTTTGTCGCTCTACGTGGGGATCGCTTCGATGGCCACGACTACCTTCCGGTCGTCCACCAGAAGGGAGCGATCGCTCTTGTCGCCTCCTCCTGGCGCGACCGGGCACCGGCGGGGATGCCGCTGCTCCTCGTCGATTCCCCTCGTGCCGCCTATGCCAGCATGGCCCGGGCTTACCGTCGGCAATTTGATATCCCGGTGGTTTGCGTTGCAGGTTCCAACGGAAAAACCACGACCAAGGAAATGACGGCGGCGCTTCTGTCCGCCGATCGGAGCACCCTCAAGAGCGAGGCCAGCTTCAACAACGACATTGGTTTGCCTGCATCGTTGCTGCGATTGGAGCGCCATCATCAGGCGGCCGTGTTGGAGGTGGGAACCAATCACCCCGGCGAACTGGCCCCGCTCGTTCGTCTGGCGGCACCCCGGGTGGGGGTGATCACCAGTATCGGCCGGGAACATTTGGAATTCTTTGGCGACCTCGCCGGCGTGGCGGCTGAGGAAGGCAATCTGGCCGAGTTGCTCCCCTCCGCCAGCGAAGGCGGCCTGCTGGTCATCCAATCGGAGTGTGCCTTTGCCAATCACATGGCGGCGCGGACCTCAGCCCGGGTGGTCAGGGTCGGTTTTGGACCGGCCTCCCAGTGGCGGGCGGAAATTCGCTCGATTTCATGGGAGGGAACCCAATTTACGGTTCACTCGCCGGCTGCCGGGTGGTCGGGGGAATGGACACTTCCATTGCCCGGACGCCATTCCGTCTCCAATGCCGTGCTGGCCCTGACTGTGGCTTCCCATCTGGGTGTCCATCCGGACCGCGCCCGCGAGGCCCTGTCCCGATTCATTCCTGCGCAGCGACGACTCAACGTGCGCAAGGTGGCAGGCGTTCGTGTCATCGACGACACGTACAACGCCAATGCCGACTCCGTTCTAGCCGCGCTTCAGACCCTTGCCGATCTCCCGTGTGCGGGCCGCCGTGTGGCGGTTCTCGGTGACATGGCGGAACTGGGGCGCACAACCGAGACCGCGCATGCGGAGGTGGGACGGGCTGCGGCGCGGCTAGGTTTCGATGCCCTGTTTGCCATCGGGCTTCACGCCCCGGTGACGGCATCTGCCGCCGGACCTGCCCGCAGTCAGGTCTTCTGCGCGGTGGATCCCGCCCTGTCCGCTCTCATCGATTACGTCCGGGAGGGGGATTCCGTCCTGATCAAGGCCTCCCGTTCCAGCGGGTTGGAGCGGATCACCGAAGGGCTGCTGGCCGCACTGGAATGTCGGAAGGGAACCGCCCTGACCGGGGACCCCGGTCCGGAGCCGTTCCAATGTTCAACCGGGTTCCGGCGGGAAGCACCGCTGGCTCTTGTCTGATATGCTTTACCGCCTTTCTGAACTCTTCCCGTTCTCGCCCTGGACGGTGTTCCGCTACGTCACCTTCCGGTGCGCCGGGGCTGCGGTGACGGCTTTGCTGCTGTCGATGTGGCTGGGCCCCTCGGTCATTCGATGGCTGAGGGAAATCAAGTTCCGCCAGGATTACCGTCCCAAGGATGTGCGGGACGGGGCGCCCGAGTCCGTTGTCGCCGCTGCCGATGCGGCGAAGCGAGGCACTCCCACCATGGGTGGGATTCTCATTGTTCTGGTGCTCGATTTGTCGGTGCTCCTCTGGGCGCGTTGGAATGCGTTGGTCCTGCTGACGGTCCTGTCGATGATCGTCCTTGCCGGCCTGGGCTTCTATGACGACTGGCTCAAAGTCACCAAACAAAACAGCCAGGGAGCCGCCTCCCGCGTGAAGTTTTACGTCCAGATCGGGTTGGGCCTGGCGATTGCCGTCTACCTTTCCCAATTGCCGTCCACCCAGAGCCTTGTTTCCGACATCCATCTGCCGTTCATGAAGCATCCGCTGTGGGTGAATGTCCCCATAGTCGGAGCGCTCCTGACCGTGCTGACCATTGTCGGGAGTTCCAATGCGGTGAATCTGACCGATGGCATGGATGGCCTGGCCACCGGTTGCACCCTGATTGCCAGCCTTGTCTTCCTGGTCATGACCTACATTGCTGGAAATGCCCGACTGGCGAACTACCTGTTGCTTCCCATCGTGCCGGGAGCCGGGGAATTGACCGTGGTTTGTGCCGCCTTGCTGGGATCGTGTCTCGGTTTTCTTTGGTTCAACTGCCACCCGGCAGAGGTCTTCATGGGGGATACCGGCTCCCTCGCACTGGGCGGGGCTCTGGGGATCATGGCCGTTCTCATTCATCAGCCGTTGATCCTGCCTGTGGCGGGAGGGGTCTTTGTGGCGGAGGCGCTCAGCGTGATGCTGCAAGTCGGCTGGTTTAAATACACCCGTATCCGGCACGGGCAGGGCAGGCGGATATTCCTCATGTCCCCGTTGCATCACCATTTTCGGAAGAAGGGCTGGCCGGAATCGAAAATCGTCACCCGATTCTATATTGCCGGTTTCCTTTGCGCGATCGTGGCCCTGAGTTCACTCAAAGTCCGATGAACCTGATCCACCCCAACGCTTCATCGCTTTCCGAATTTCAGACAATTTTGCCTGTTCGGACGTCGATGAGCGCTTCCCTGCTTGCACCCGGACTGGTCTCGGCCTTAAGCAAGTGTTCCGGCGGTCAGGTTTTCCGCCGCCATTTCGTTTTCCACCGACGTCGTGGCGGGTTGAGGGCCCGCAGTGCCGTCCATGCCATCCAACCCAAACCTCGAATTTACCCGCCACGCGGCGGACTACAACCATGAGCACACCCAATCCACTCGCCCCACAGGGTTCATTGCTGGAACAGCAAGCCCGCAGTAAGTCGTCCCTACAGGTCGCAGCCTTGATCGTCGCCCTTCACGTCTTTGTCCTTGGAGGATTCCTGATCCTCGGCTGCGACAAGGAGAAGAAGCAAACCCAGACGGACACGACCATCGGAGGGGCAGGAGGTGCCGCCGTCGCCCCGGATACCAATCTTCTGACCAGCCCGACAGATGCGTTCACCACCACATCGACCTCGGCTCCGCCGCCGCTTCCGATTTACACCTCGCCGCTGTCCAATTCGCCGGTCGTCACCCCTCCGGTGGTGACCAATCCCCCGGTGATTACTGACAGCACCGCGGCGCCAGCCGCGGGCGCAGGCGAGTACAAGGTGAAGGCCAATGATAATCCGGCCAAAATCGCCAAGGCCCACGGCGTCACCACGAAGGCCCTCCTGGAAGCCAACCCGGGATTGGATCCCAAGAAGCTCAAGGCGGGAATGACCATCCAGATTCCGGCCGGAGGCACATCCAAGTCCTCCGCATCCACCTCCACCTCCACGCATCCCGCCGACGAAACGGTCAAGACGGCCTCGGGCAGTGGCGCAACGGGGGAGACGACTGAATACATCGTCAAGGGCGGTGACAACCTCTCCAAGATTGCTCGCAAGTATGGAACCACGGTGAAGGAGATCAAAGCCCTCAACGGACTCAAGAACAACAACATCGTCGTGGGCAGGAAATTGAAGGTTCCGGCGAAGGCCGCTGCCGAGGCTCCAGCCTCGACGACGACGACGGCACCCTCCGCTCCTGCCACCACCGGAACCCAGCCTCCCCGCTGAGCTCAGGGACGAAAATGAAACTCATGCAGACCTCGATTCCAATGACCTTCCGAACGAATCAACGGTCCTGCATGCCCATGGTGAGCACCTCCTCAACGGAAAGGCTCCGACGGCTTCGGGGTATTTCCGGAAGTAAATCTGCGAGTGGTCTGCTCCCGGTGGCCGTCACCGGGGCGGACCCCTTCGCCTACTGACCGATTACTGTGAACCGCGCCATTGCCTTCCTGCTCGGGGCTGTCGGAAGCCTCGTGACGCTCAGCATCGTCATGCTGACGAGCGCGACCATGCTGAAGCCGGATTATACCTTCGTCCTGAAGCAGGTGGTCGCCTGTCTCATTGGATTTGTGGGGCTGGCAGTGGTCGGTGCCCTCGATTACCGGCGCTGGGAGCGCTGGGTGTGGGCGGCGTACGGATTCGTCGTTCTTCTCCTGGCATTGACCATCAGTCCGCTGGGGACATCGACCAACGGCGCTCAACGCTGGCTTTGGGGGACTCAACCCTCCGACTTTGCCAAACCGGCCATCATCCTCGCCCTGGCGTGGTATGGAGCCCGGTACACCCATCACATCAATCGCTTCTGGCGGGGTACCGTTGTCATGCTGGCGATTCCCCTGGTTCCGCTGGCCCTGATTCTGGCAGAACCGGACAAGGGAACCTCGGCCTTGCTGGCCCTCGTCAGCTTCCTGCTGATGCTCGTCGCGGGCGTGCGGATTTCCCATGTGGTCCTTCCCGTGGTGGCCGTCCTGGCCTTGTTCGTAAGCCTCGTCAACTCCAGTGACTATGCCCGTCGCCGCTGGGAAACCTTTTTGAACCCCGCGGGAAACAAGGATGCCTACTATCAGGTTCAACAGGGGCTCTATGCCTTTGGGGCCGGGGGTGTGGATGGAACCGGCCTGGGGCAGGGGACCTTCAAGTTCAAAATCCCCGAACAGCATACCGATTTTATTTTCCCGGTGGTGGGAGAGGAATTGGGACTGACATTTACCCTGGGTGTTCTTGCCGCCTACGTGACTATCCTTTTTTGCGGCGCCGTCATCACCACCCGGGCCGCCGATCGCTTTGGCGAATTGCTGGCGGCCGGTTCCACCTTCCTCATCGCAGCCCAGGCGTGCATCAATATCGGGGTGGTCACCGATCTCCTTCCCAACAAGGGGATGCCGCTTCCCCTGATCAGTCGGGGGGGAACCGGGGTGGTGGTCACCCTCACGCTGATTGGCATCCTCGTCAGCGTTGCGCGCCGTGGAGTTCCCGCCGAACTCGCGGAAAGATCGGACGGGCAGTCCAACCCTTTTGCCACGGATACCGACTTTCCCGGATGAGCTCCCATCCCCCCCATCAGCATGTGGCGATTGCCTGCGGTGGCACCGGCGGACATCTTTTTCCGGGGCTGGCGGTCGGCCTGGAGCTTCGTGCCCGGGGTATTGAGGTGTCCCTCCTGATTTCACCCAAGGAGGTCGATCAGTCCGCGGTGGCCGCTGTCCGGGACCAGTTCCGTCTCGTGGTGCTTCCGGCCATGGGCTTCCAGGTTCGTCGCAGCGCAGCCTACCTCCGCAGTTTTCTGCGTTCCTGGACCGAGGCCAGGCGCTTCTTCAAGGCTCATCCGCCGGGTGCCGTTCTCGGGATGGGTGGGTTCACCAGCGTGACCCCCATTCTGGCCGGTCGTCGGGCAGGGGTCGCCACCCTTTTGCATGAGTCGAACACCATTCCCGGCAGAGCCAATCGATGGCTGGCCCCTTGGGTCGACGAATGCATGGCCGGATTCTCCGAGGCGTTGCCCCGTCTCCGCCAAAAGCGGATGTCTGTGACCG
Source organism: uncultured Verrucomicrobiota bacterium (assembly GCA_903864375.1). Classification (GTDB taxonomy): domain Bacteria; phylum Verrucomicrobiota; class Verrucomicrobiia; order Limisphaerales; family UBA9464; genus CAILNN01. Next base: position 6,443 of record CAIPFS010000404.1, on the reverse strand, counting down.
GCACACCGGTGCGTCCAGGCTTTTTTGGACTTCAGCGGGAGGAAGCCTGCCAGCGGGTAGGCCTGGACTCGGATTCTCCGGTCCTGCTGGTGATGGGGGGCAGTCAGGGGGCGGCAGGCATCAACCGCCGGATGGCGGTGGCCTATCCAGAAATCCTCCGGCAACTGCCGGATTGCCAGTGGGTTCATCTGACGGGAACCCGTGATTTTCCGACCTATGAGACCCTGGCCCAATCGTGGCCGGGACGTGGTCGGCTGCTGGCCTTTTCCTCCGAGATGGAGGTCTGGATGTCCGCAGCCACCGCTGCCGTGACCCGTGCGGGGGCCTCGTCCCTTGCCGAATTATCCGCAGTCCAGCTTCCCTCGGTCCTGATTCCCTACCCATCGGCGACCGACGATCACCAGATGTCCAACGGGAAGGCGTTTGCCAGCGACGGCGCAGCGCTGCTCCTGGCTGAATCGGAGGCGACCCCCGAACGGCTTGCGCAACTTCTGGTGCCCCTCCTGCGTGAGGCTCCGCGCCGTCAGGCCCTGCGAGAGGCACTCGCCCGGCGGGCTGCACCGGCTGCAGCCGTCCGGATTGCCGATCGGGTTCTGGCAGCCGTTGAGCGGCGTTTTCCAGGATCGATGGTCCGACGTACCACCGTTGGTGGGGAGTCGGCGACGTCTCCAAACCCGAGGCCACATCTCCGGGAGGTTTGTCCATGAACCGATGGCTGCTCACACCGTTGCAATCGGCGAATCCCATTGAGCAGGCCGCCAGCCTCGCGATTCGGGTGACCGATCTTTACGATACCCTGAGAACGGTTCTACCCTCCGGTTGCGCCCTGCATCGCGAGGAGCCCCTGGCCAAACGCACCACCCTGCGGGTCGGCGGCCCGGCGGATTTACTCATCGAACCGGATTCCGAGAATTCGCTGCGCGTGGCCGTGGAACTTTGCGGCCAACTGGAGGTGCCATGGTGCGTGATCGGTCGCGGTTCGAACCTGGTGGTTCGTGATGGCGGGGTGCGGGGGGTCGTCTTTATCCTTTCGCATCCGTTTTTCTGCCGGATCGAATCCCAGCCCGGACGCATCTATGCCGGCGCGGGTGCCCGGTTGAAAGCGATCGCCGTCGCCGCCCGTCAGGCGGGCATTGGCGGAATGGAGTTCCTTGAAGGAATTCCCGGGTCCCTGGGTGGTGCGCTGCGGATGAATGCCGGGGCCATGGGTCGCTGGACTTTTGATGCGGTGGAACGCCTCCGCTACCTGTCAGCCGACGGAGAGATTCTCGACGTGGAGGGAGGTTCGGTTCAGGCGGATTATCGGAGTTGTCCCCTGTTGCGGTCCGGAGTCGCCCTTGCCGCCATCCTTCGCGGTGAATTGTCCGATCCGGAAACCGTGCGTGGAAAAATGGACGCCTACAGCAAGAAGCGGTGGGCCTCCCAGCCCAGCCAGCCGAGTGCCGGTTGCACCTTCAAGAATCCAACGGCGACTCTTCCCGCCGGACGCCTGATCGACGAACTCGGCTTGAAGTCGTTGAGCGTCGGCGGTGCGCGGGTGTCCGATGTGCACGCCAATTTTCTGGTCAACGATGGGTCGGCCACGGCCCGGGATGTCCTTCGCTTGATGGAACTGGTGCGCGATCATGTCCGGGAGCTGAGGGGAATCGACCTTCATCCGGAGGTGGAGATCATCGGGGAGGATTTGCCATGAGCCTCCCTCGCCAGGTCGTGGTGCTGCTCGGCGGCCCATCCGCCGAACGGGAGGTGTCCCTCCGGTCGGGAGCCGCCGTCGCCGCCGCTCTCCGTTCCGCAGGGCATACGGTCTTCGAACGGGATCCATCTCCGGGGACTTTGGAGCTTCCGCCAGGGACGGACGTCGTCTTCCTGGCTCTCCATGGAACCTACGGGGAGGACGGAACGGTCCAGGCCGAGTTGGAGCGACTGGGCGTGCCGTACACCGGTTGCGGTGTGGAAGCCAGCCGCGTGGCGTTCGACAAACAACTGGCCAAACAACGGTTCATCGCTTCGGGTGTCCCCACCCCGCGATTTCTGACACTGACTTCTTCCCAGGCTCCGTGGCCCGGCGCGGATTGGGCGCCTCCGGTGGTCCTTAAACCCAGCCGTCAGGGAAGCAGTGTCGGATTGCAGTTTGTCGACCGGACGGAGGATTTTCCGGCGGCTCTGTTGGAGAGTCTTCGCCACGACCACAGTATCCTCCTTGAGGAACGCATTCTGGGACGCGAAACCACGGTGGGAATTTTGGGCGATATTGTGCTCCCAGTGGTGGAGGTCGTCCCCAGGCAGGGGGCGTATGACTATCAGAACAAATACACCCCCGGGCGGACCGATTACTTCTGTCCGGCGCCCTTCGATCCGGCGGTCACTCGCCGCATCCAGCAGTCCGCATGGGCAGCCTTTCAAGCGGTGGGCGGACGCGATTATGCGCGGGTGGATGTGATGGTCCGGGCGGACGGTCAACCGTCGGTTCTGGAGGTCAACACCCTCCCGGGAATGACCGAAACCAGCCTCCTTCCCAAAGCCGCCGCTGCCTTGGGTATTTCATTTGTTGAACTCTGTGAGCGGATGATGGACCTGGCGATCCGTCGGCAGGCGCCTTCCGGAGGGCCGGCATGATGAATCCGTTTCTTCCATTCTCCTCCAACAAGCGCCGCGGTCGACGTCGGTCGGTCGACTACAGCCTTGATGCAGAGGTTCCGTCCTCCTCCTCTTCCCGCCGCCGTCAGGCCTGGTGGTACCGTCCACTCGTGCTTCTGGTCGGATTTGCCGCCGTCTGGATCGGAGGAACCTTTTTTGTCGCCCAGGCCCGTGAGCATTGGCTTTATCATCTGGACGAGTTGTCGCTCAAACGAATCCCCGTCGTGCGGGACGGCGTGCTGACCGATGACGAAATTCGACGGATCGCCGGTGTGTCGCTGGGGCGCAATATATTGACGGTCGACCTCTTTCAGGTCCGGCAGCGGTTGTTGCGGCATCCGCGGCTCGCGGAAGCCCGGGTTCGCCTGGATTTTCCCGATCAATTGAACCTGGAAATCCGGGAGCGAATCCCCATCGCGCGGGCGCTTCTGCCACCGGTCGCCGGAGTGGAGGCGTTCTATCTTCTCGATGAAGAAGGGCACGTGATTCTCCCCTTCCAGCCGGGCCGGGCCCCGGTGGATATCATTGAAAGTGAAGCGAGCCTGCCGCTGCTGACCGGGGTTCATGTCGAGTCGTTCAATGCCGGTTCGGCAGTGGACGATGAGCGTGTGCGGGCGGCCCTCCGGCTGCTGAACTGGTTCGACGGGTCCGAACTGGCCGGGCAAACCGACCTTGTCAGCCTGGATGTCGGCCAACCTGGGTCCCTGGTGGCACTGACATCCCAGGGAGCGCAGATCACCTTCGGCCTGGACGATTTCGAACGTCAATTGCGCGACTGGCGCTCCGTCCAGGAGCGGGCCAACACCCTGAACAAGGCCATTGCTTCGCTGGATCTCAGTGTTCGTCAGAACGCCCCGTTGCGATGGCAGGGCTCCAATGCCCCGCCTGCCAAAATTTCCACGCCCAAGACCTCCAAACCCAAGCGGAAACCGGTTCATCAACATGTTTGAACCTTCACCCATCCTGGTCGGACTCGAGATCGGCACGAGCAAGGTGTGCGCCGCCGTCGGCGAGGCCGGGCCGTCGGGAGAATTGTCCATTCTCGGCATCGGTCAGGCCAAGTCCCGCGGCGTCCGAAAGGGGGAGCTCGTGGATGGTGTCCGGGCCGCCGAGGACGTCCGCACCGCACTGGTCATGGCCGAACAAATGGCCAATGTGGAAATCAATCGCGTCTTCCTCGGGGTCACCGGCAATCATGTTCGGACGGTGGACAGCCGCGGCGTGCTGCCCATCGCCACCGCCCACCGCTTGATCACGGCCCGGGATGTGGAAGACGCCGTCGGTCGGGCGCGTCAGCTGAACTGTCCCGCCGGCTACGAAGTGATCGACAGCATCCGGCAGGATTTTCGAGTGGATGATCAGACGGGAATCTCCAACCCGGTGGGATTGGTCGGCGGACTCCTCGAGGCCAGCCTGCATGTGATTCAAGCCAAGACCAACCGGCTGCAATCGGCCCGTGCCATGCTCTCTGAAATGCAATTGAGCGTTGCCAAACCCGTTTTCACAGGGCTGGCCACCGCGTTGGCGGTCCTGACTCCCGAGCAGAAGGATGAAGGGGTTGTTGTCATCGATTTGGGGGCAGGGGTCACCGACTACGCTTATTTTCAGGGTGCTGTGCTGCGTCATTCCGGCGTATTGGCGGTGGGGGGCGATCATGTCACCAACGATCTGGCCTGCGCCTTGAAGCTCTCCCTGGAGGAGGCCGAACATGTCAAAACCCACAAGGATGTGAGTTCGGCCATTATTCAACCCGACGCCCACACTGCCTCCTTCACGGTTCCCGGTGACCCTCTGCGCCCGGGACGAACCTTCAGCCTGGAAAAAATTCAACGGATCATCTCCCTCCGGATGGAGGAAATCCTGGAGATTGTGGCCCAGGAACTGGCCCCGTCGGGTGTGTTCGGTGGAGCCCGGGAAGTGGTGCTTTGCGGGGGAATGGCCCGGGTTCCGGGTCTTGCCCAGTTGGTCCGGCGAATCATGCACCTGCCCGCGTCGATCGGGGCAGTGCAGAATGTTTCCGGTGCGGCAGAGGAACTGAGTCATCCCGAATTTGCCACGGCCATCGGCCTCGCACGCTACGGGGCCATGCGCGCCCGCCGCCAACCTCGTCAGAAACTGGGGGTGCGCGGATTCTTATCTCAATGGGTCGGCCGCTCCTGAGGGTTACCCACACCGTCCATCATGAATACCCTTCCTGATTCTCAACCCGGCGGACCCGAGCCTCTCCCCGTCTCTGCCCGTCCCCTGGTCCTCTTCGGCCTGGGTGATGCGGGTTGCGCGGTCATCGAACGCTTGGGGGGCATCGCCGGGGATGGCGTCGAACGGATTGCCATGAACACTGATATGGTCGCCCTGAATCGCATTCAGGGGATCAAATCCCATGCGCTGGGCCGGAAAATCACCCGCGGCCTCAGCTGCGGTGGGGATCCGGTTCAGGGGGCGAACGCGGCAGAGTCGGACGTCGAGGCCATTTCCGCCCTCGTGGACGATGTCCGCATGGTTTGGATGGTGGCTGGTTTGGGGGGGGGCACCGGCGGCGGGGCCGCACCGGTCCTGGCGCGTGCCGCCCGGGAAAAAGGCGCCCTCGTGCTCGCCTTCGTCATCCTTCCGTTCGAATTCGAGGGGATCCACCGGCGCGAACAGGCCGAGGAGTCGCTGAGCGCGCTTCGCCGGGAGGCGGATGCCGTGATCTGCCTTCCCAACCAGGGCATGGCCCGATTGTTCGAGGAGAAACCACTTTTCAATGAGGTCTACGCCGCCGCCAATGAGTTGATTGCCGCCGGGGTGATGGGTGTGTGGAAGACCTTGCAGCGTCCGGGAATGGTGCCGCTGGGTTTTGGTGATTTTGAGCGCCTCCTTCGAGGACGGAATGCCTCCAGCACCCTTGCCATGGTCGAGACTCGTGGTGAAAACCGAACGAGGGAAGCGCTCGAACGGATTCAAAATCATCCGTTTCTCCAGGCCGGGCTCGGTTTTGCCGACGCCGATTCGGTTCTCATCAGTGTCGCCGGTGGAACGGATATCCGTTTTGACGAGGTCGAATGGCTCCATGGTCAGTTTCAACGGCTGTGCGATCACGCCCGGGTGGTTCCCGGCACGGCGCAGGACGAATCGTTGACCGGTCGGGTTCATGTGACCGCTCTCCTGGTTCGCGGTGGCGTGCGATCAACGCCGGCCAGTTCGGAGGGGAGGCTGGCACCAACCGCCAATGGTCATCCCGGGTCGACGGTCGCCGCGGAAAACGGTGGCTCTGGTCTGCACTTCGAGACCATGAACCCCAAGGGCGCCCAATCCCCGGTCACTCCGACGGCGTTCATGCCCGAGGCGCCGTCTCTCACCACCGAGCAAATGCGGCGGGCGGTGGAACGACAAATCAAGAACCCGTCCAAACGAAAGCGCGCGGTTCAGACCTTGTTCAATTTTGACGTGGTGTCCCTCGGGCGCTTCGTCCAGACCGAACCAACCATGCGTGACGGCGAGAACCTCGACGAGCCGACGTGGGCGCGTCGAGGAATCACATTGAACTGATTCGGCGATTCGCCTTCTTCTCCGAATTCCTCGCCTTGTCGGCCAGAATTCTCTGCCGGGCTGCCCGACTGCGTCCCCGCTTCTGGCGCCGGAGTTTTTCGGCGGCTGCCTGCCCGGCGGCCTTCCTCTCCCGCAATTGTGCTTCCAGCTTTTCAACCAGCATCTCCCGGGCGAGAAGTCGGTTCTGCCCCTGGTACCGGGTCGTCTGGCATTTGACCTGGATGCCACTCGGTCGATGGTTCAACTGAACACAAGTGGCCACCTTGTTGACGTTCTGG